>JAZLEH010000140.1:0-10080 GCA_045615165.1 Eubacteriales bacterium
CTTCCTAAGACCGCTTGGCCTCCGACTTCCGAAATCAGCGAAAGGAGGGTGAATATAATAACCGATGCTAAAACGCCCGCCAAAATAGCGCGCCCGACGCTCTTTTTTCCTCTTCTGTATCTTTTCATAAAAAACCTCCGAATAAGCTATTAAAGCCTATTCGGAGAATTTCTTTTTTATTACTTCTTTTCCTCAGCTTCGGGAGCGGGAGCAGCCTCTTCCTTAGCGCCGTCGATAACGGCTGCCGCGATGTCGGTCGCCTTAACGTCAACGCTTCTGATAGCGCCCTTAAGGAATCTGATCTTGGTCTTATCCTTAGTGGTCTCAAGAACGAAGGTCTCGCCCTTGATGGAAACTACCTTTCCGATAATTCCGCCGATAGTGGTAACCTCGTCACCAACCTCGAGCGCGTTGCGCATTTCCTCATCCTTCTTTGCCTGCTTCTTCTGGGGCTTGATCATGAAGAAGTAAAGCACAACGAAGAGGAGAACGATCATTATAATTGAATAATACGAACCCATAGTTTTACCTTTCTTTAATTACATACTTTAACCATTATACATCATAATTGTGAAAATTTCAAGTCAATTTGAAATAAATTATCAATTATGAGTAGTATTTCTCGATGAAATCGGCAATCGGCGTGCTGTCCTCAAGTCCGTGGGGGTGATGTCCGCAGTCCTTTTTGCCAAAGGTTTCGATGATTCCGCCCCTCTCGCGGTAGAATGCTTCAAGCACCTCGCCGTTTTCATCGTAGGGAACGACCTTGTCCGAATCGCCGTAAACCATAACGATCGGAATATTGTTTTTGAGGAGGATGTCCTTTTTATCGATCGGATGCTCTCTGTAATTGATAAGATCCTTGATGGTTTTGCCCGTCGTTCTCGTTAACTCGTCAAGCATTCCCGGACCGTAATTTCTTCCGACACCCGCAGGGCAGGAGAGGAGATTCATTACGGGCGCGTCAAGGTAGAGCGCCGCGATCCTCTCGGGATATTTCGCCGCGAAATAAACTGCATGAAGTCCGCCACAGCTCATTCCGACGGGAACGCATTTTTCGTTAAGACCGTATTCACGGGCAAGGAACGCCGCAAATCTGTCCTTAACGTCGACGTCGTCGGGGACCATCCATCTCGTTATATTCGCAACGTAGGCGAGGTGGAAGCCTCGCTCAAGCATCATTACCTGAAGGGCGGGGAAGTCAACAAAATATTCGGTCTTTATGATCCAGCGGCTCGCCTTATCTCTTTTCTTCGGGATGACGAGCTTTGCCGCTCTTCCCTCAAAGAGAAATTCGCGGCACTCAAAGCCGAAGTAATCACTTACTGTATATTCGTGCATATCTTTTCCGCCTTTTATTGTTTCTTGCTCTTGTTTTTCTCAGCCGCAGTTACGATTGCCTTGATGACCTTTTGGGGATAGAGCCACCAATCGCGCACCCATACTCTAAGTATCGTCCAGCCCCTTGCTTCAAGGAAGCGAGGCTTATAAACGTCTCTTTCAAGGCAGGATGAGGAGGTTTCAAACGCATCTCTGTCAAGCTCAACGCCGACGAGATATTTGTCCTTCTTTTCATCGTATATAGCGAGGGATATTCTGCTGTTCTTATTGCCGAGGTTGATATCGACTTTGTAGCCGAGCTTCGTGAGCTTTTCTTTCATTCGCTCCTCAACGGAGGCAAGCGTCGTGTCGATCTTCTCGCTGGCTGCAACCTCGCCCGAATTAAGCTCGGAGAGGACTGCGCGCATTTCGTCGCCATCCTCCTTGTCAACCGCTCTTACGTAGGTGAGGTATTTCTTAAGGAGCTTAGGTCCGAGGTTCTTCGCCGTCTCAACCTTAAGCGCCTCGGGCTCGATACTCGTAACCACGATAACCTTTGACTTAGCTCTCGTTATTGCTACGTTAAGTCGGTTTTCACCGCCCTCAGCGGAGAGTGAGCCGAAGTTGGTATATACTTTTCCGTCGGCGTTCTCTGCGTAACCGATGGAGAAGATGATTATATCGCGCTCGTCACCCTGAACGTTTTCAAGGTTCTTGATAAAGAGGCTGGTGTCCTCTCCGTCCTCGATCCTATGAGTTTCCTTAAGGATGTTCGAGCGGAATGAGGGATCTTTCGAGCATTCCTTATCGATGAAATCTGCAATACAGGACTGTTGATCCGAGTTAAAGGTGATGATACCGATGCTCTCGTTATTTTCACGCGTTGCGAAAATTTCCTTAAGAAGCTCGATAACCTTTTTCGCCTCGACGGGATTCTTTCTGTCCTGCCATTTTCCGTTGACCTTGTATCTTTCGATAGGTCTTGTCTTTTTGTTCTTTGAAATATTCGGAGCTATCTGAAGCCCGCCCGAATAGAACGCCGTGTTTGAGAAGTCGATAAGCTCGCTGTGACGGCTTCGATAGTGATAGGTGAGGTTTGCGGACTCGTATCTCGAAACCGCAAGGTCAAGAAGACTGTCTACCTCAAGCGCCGCCTGCACCGCGTAATCATCCTGATGCTCGGGGTCGCCGCCAAGGTATCTCTTCATAAAGGTCGTAGAGGGGCGAAGCTGCTTTGCATCACCTGCAACGACGATGTTCTTTCCTCTGTATATCGTGGGGATCGTGCTCTCGATAAATACCTGCGAAGCCTCGTCGAATATAACTATGTCGAACATATTCTTCTCAAGCGGGAGCAGGGAAGAAACGTTCTCGGGGGAGAGAAGCCAACAGGGGAAGAGGGAGAGGATGAATTCTCCGTAAACCTCCATCGTCTTTCTTATCGGCCAATATTTCTGCTTCTTAGAGATCTGATAGAAGTAGTCCTTGTTATTTTTTGCATTGTTGTAAAGCTCCTCGTACTCGCGGCTGTTCTTGCCTTGTGCGAGGCGATTCGCGATCTCAAGCTGTTGCTCCTTGAGCTTGTATATTCTCGTTGTGATATTCGGGAAATCGACCATCTTTGCAAGCTCATCCTTGCAAACGTCCTCGTAATGAATTACCTCGTGATAGATACGGATCTCCATAAGCTTGTTTATGATATCCGTGAAATGAGTATAATTCTTGCTTAATGAATAAGCAAAGTTGAGGATTGCGATCTTGTTGCTGTCAAGGCTTTCAAGAAGCTTATCAACGTCGCGAAGCGCGATGTAGTTATCAAGTGCGTCGTAAACGAGCTTAACGTAGGAGGTGTTTCCGCGGAGGATATTGTCGATAACCGAAATATATCCGTCAACGGTGAGAACTCTGTGCAGGCAGTCGTATTCCTTAACGAACGCGTCGATGGCGTTCATAGTCTCAACGAACTGCTCGCGGATCTCAGGCTCGTATTTCTTCGTGAATATCTTTCCGGGATATTTGAATCGGCATTCCTGCTTTACGATCGCATCGAAGTTCTCTTCGAAATTAAGCTCCTTATAGTACGCCATTATCTGACGGTAGTAAGGATATTTGATCGTATTGAAATAGCCCTTGCGGGTCTTCTGTATTTCAAGAAGCGCGGTCTTTACCTCACCGAGAGTCTGGATATCAAGCTCAAGCTGCATATGGTCGATGAGGGGGTTCTTTTCCTTATCCTGAATGAAATTATAATAAAGCTTTCCAAGGTTCTTTGCCTTGATATCCGAGAGTGCCTCGTTAAGCGCCTTGTAGTCGAGCGCCATTATCTCGTTATTGTCGAGGAGCTTATTATATATTTCATATTCGGGGGAGTTCTGCGAGATCATATAGGACGAGGAATACATATCTATAAGCGAAAGTCCGAAATATCTCTTTTCGGTCAATGTGTTATAGATGGTTTCAAGATTCTGTTCTTCCTTATTGATCTTCTGCGCGAGGGTGTTGTATTCAAGCTCGAGCGGAGCAATGTCCACAAGGCTGTCTACCATATCGCGCTGATGCGCGGCAAAGCACTTGTCGTAGAAATTGCGTTTTTCCTTGCACTCGTCGTTAATATACATCGCCTTTGCGTTAAGAGTTCCGAGGCGGTTATATACTACGTCGAGCGCCGCCTTCTTCTGCGAGACGACGAGCACGCGCTTTTTCTTGCATATAGCATCGCTTATAATATTAACGATAGTCTGCGACTTACCCGTGCCGGGAGGGCCGTAGATAACCATATTACCCTTTTCGTCAACCTTCTCAAGCACCTTTGACTGAGCGAAATCGAGCATCCTTACGGGGTAGTGGTTCTTTATCTCGTCCTTAATATTCTTCTTGTGAAGCTTCTTTGCGCGAACCTTACCTGTTCTGAGAAGCTCGTTTACCGCGTCGTTGGTGAGCTTCTTCTTTTCAAGAAGGGTGTAGTCACTGTAGATAGAGTTTGAGAGGGGGAATCTTCCGAGAACTGCGGCGTATCTTACCGAGAGGTCTCTTTCGGTGGGCTCTTTGAAGCGCGAATAGCCGAAAACGTTCTTCGAATGAGTCCACTCGATCTTTATATGAGCGTCCTCAAGATACTTTATAACGTCACCGACACCCTTGAACTGCGAAACGTCGTCAAATTCAAGGTCGAGGTCGTCAACGTTGATCCTCTTAGCCTGCGCGTATGCAAAAACGAGGGCGGGGTTAATATGTATCTTCTCCGATTCGTTAAAGAATATCTCGACGGTGTTATCGTCGGGCGTTTCGATCTTAGCGGGGAAGAGCATAAGGGGGGCTTTGATAGCCGTTTTGTTGAATCCCTGCGTAAGATTACCGAAAACGAAGGGATAACCGATGTAAAGCTCGTATCTCCCCGTCTCCTTTTCGATCTCCTCGATCTCGCGCTTAAGGTCCTTGAGCTTCGCGATCTCGTTTTCTATAGCGCGTGCCTGAGCCGCGCGTCTTTCTCTCTCCAGCTTCTTCGCGAGCTTCTCCGCGTCCTCGCCAACGGGCGGAGGAGCATCGGGGTCAGGCTCGGATTTGGTCTGTATATCGAGATTTTCAATAATCTCCTTTTTCTCGCTGTTGCTTATTATCGTCAGCGGATATTTTTTATTGGAATGGAGAAATTCCACGAACTCGGCAACCTTACCGTCGCGAGCCTCGAAGATGCGTCCGATATCGTAAGCGCTTCTTCTGACAATACTCTTGAGGTAAAGGCATCTGTTATTGCCGCCGATTTCGATAAGGCGTTCTTTATAATAGGTGTAAATACCCTTTCCCATCGTAAATTCTCCTTAAAGATATTTTTAGAGTTATAAAATATATACTTACTAAAAGTATATCATATTAATATCGAAAAATCAACAGAAAAAAGCAAAAAAATCTAAAAAATTTTCGCCTTTCCCCCCACCCGTGCGACTTTTACGGCGTCATTTTCTCTCTTTTTCCGTTATGGCGGAATCGTGTAATTCATAAACAAAAGTGTGGATTTCGTGCCGTTTTTGCCAGCATTCGCCGCAATTTGTACAACTAACACAATTTTTGGGTCACTTTTTCGCCATATTGCATAGTTGATTTTTTTAAAATAAAGTGATATAATAATTATAATTAAATTAATTTTAGCATTTTTTCTTTTAAGGAGAACCATTTATGAAACTTGCAAAGAAAATTTTAGTGGGTATCATCGCGGTTGCAATGCTCGCGTCCGCATTTATGCTCACCACCTCGGCAGAAGCTCCCAGCTGTCCGATTGAGAATTTTGCCGACCTTCTCGAGTACGGTGTCTACGATACCTATCTCGTTGAGGAGTATGAAAATTATGAGGAAGGCGAGTTTAAGTTCGATCCCGACGCATCCGAATACGTTACCGATTCTATCTTCGGTTTCATTCAGAACGGCGGCGCATCCGCTTCCGTAGTTGAAGAGGATGATAATAACTACCTCAAGCTTTCAACGAAGGATAAGTCCTTCATCGGATATAAGTTCATCGCTGAGAACGACGCGGAAATGATTGACCGCATCGTATTCTCCTTTGATTTCAAGAACAGTGACGCTGATTTCGCTCTTCTTGCTACTCTTTGCGATTACTTCGAGGACGTTCCCCTCTTCGCGGCTGACTTCTCAGATCCCGAGAGCCCCGTCTTCACCTACGCGAGATACGATCAGAAGAGAGCGATCTACGTAAAGACCGTTGCTGATCATATCCCCGCCGTTGACGAGTGGTATCACATCGACCTCGTTTTCAATCCCGCGAGCGGCACTATCTCGGTTTCCGTCGAGGCTGACGGAGTTTCGGTTCTCTCCTATTCAAATAATATACTCGGCACCAAGGGCATTGACTCCATCCGTCTTTATGCAAAGGCTGATGAAGAGGGCGAAGGCTCGGTATCTATCGATAACCTCTACGCTTACGAAGGAACTGCTCCGCGTGTCGTAGTTGATCCCGATAACGCTCTTGCAAGCATTCTTATCCAGCTTGACGAGTACGCAAAGCACCCCGAGGTTTCTCCCGAAGAGAAGCTCGAGATCGCTGAGGCATACAAGATGCTTTATAAGGGTGAAAACGGCGGTATGGTCTACACCGCTCCCGCAGGCATCGATAAGTATGAGGAAATGGTTGCGATCGTAAACGGCGTTGACGCTTATATCAACTGCGCTGACGCAAACGCTTTCATCGTTTACGCAGAGAGAGCGACTAAGGTTGAAGGCTACTACGCTAAGATCGAGTACCGCGAAGAGTTCGTTGAGGCTTACTATAACACCTACAGCGCAATCGCCGATCTTGAGTCCGTTGAAGGATTCGACCTTGAATTCGCGCTTGACGTAACCTACGCTGAGGCTATTAAGGCTGCAATCAAGTCATATGAGGCTGAGACCAAGGCTCTTGAAACTACCAGAAAGTACAGCATAAACTTCGTTGAGCAGATCGAAAAGCTTTATAACCCCTCCTCCAAGGATTACGCGGATATGGTGAATAAGTACAACGCCTTCTCGCTCCTCGTTGGTAAGATCGATCTCTCCTACGTATACGCAGACGACGTTCCCACCACTAAGTATCCCACCGTTGCAGACGCTTACGCAGTATTTGAGGCTCTCGGCGTTAAGATCGAGGAGATCACCAAGAACGCCCTTGCATTCAAGGAAATCGTATACGCAATGGATACGACCCAGGTTGATGAGCTTGTTGACGGCGAGCCCTTCCTTACCGTTGATTTCGAAGGACTCTACGCAAACTACCTCGTAGCTGAGACACTTCTTAAGAACGGAACGGTTCACGCTTCACTCAATCCCGCAACCTTCTCCTACGTTGACTACGTTGATCCCTCGAACAACTTCAATCTCAGCAAGGTTATCGAAGAGTACCTTGTAAAGAAGGCTTACGTTGAAGAGAGAGTTGCAGTATGCAACACCTTCGTTTCTATCATCACCGGAGCAAACACCTCCAGCTACTACATCACCGTTAAGTCCGAGATCGAAAGAGCGGCGCTCTATATCGATAACGACAAGGAATATTCTCTTGAAAGACTTCCCGAGGTAGAGGCGGCTATCGCGCTTTACGACGGTATCGTTGCAAGAGTAAATAAGAACTATGAGGATGCACAGATCTACATCGCAGCAGCTGAGGCACTTGACATTGCGCTTCCTTACGTTGTGCTTCGCGCCGCAGTAGACGAACTCCTTCTCCTCCAGAAAGACGGTAACATAACCGGTATCGAGGGTGTTGAGGATGCAAACATCAAGCTTGAAAAGGCTCTTGCAATCGTTGAGACTCTCGAGGGTAACAGCTCGACTCTCATCAACACCGTTGAGGCTCTTAAGAGCGCAACCACCCTCGCCGCTCGCAGAAGCTACATCAAGATCGGTCTTAACGCTCTTGAGGGCGCTGATGAATCGATCGAGGGCGTAGCAGAAGCAGCAGTGAAGCTTATGGAGGCTCTTGAGGCTTATGAGGCAGACGTTGCGGCAATCAACTCCTACTTCTTCGGTGTTGTTGATAACGCAAGCGCAGTTATCTCCGGCTCGGTTACCTCCGACGCAGTTAACAGCGCGGCGGGAATCATCGCAGGACTTGAATAATTGATAATCAAAATGGTCGGCTTAATTGCCGACCATTTTTTTGCTTTTTCTCTTGAATTGATATAATATATATGGTAGAATATTATAAAAGATGAATTTCAAAGAAAGGATTTTATAATGGAAGATAAAAAAGCCTTGTTTCAAAGCGTTATATCAGAGCTTCATAGCTTTGAAAACAGAGAATATAATTATTTCCACACCTCTCCAAGCCTTATACCATCGCGCAAGGAGATAATCTCGATATTAAAGAATATACAATGCATAATGTTCCCCGACTATTTCCACCTCGATGAAAACGACGGCAAGTCGTCAATGCAGGTCTTAAGCGAAATATACGAAAGGCTTAAGGAGCAGATAAGGGCGGCGTTTGCATTCTGTGCCGAGTGCGAAAAGGATTATGATGCAGACGCGCTGAGCGCCGAAATGGTAGCCGAGATACCGAGGATCAAGGAGGCTCTTATAAAGGACGTTCAGGCGATCTACGAGGGCGACCCCGCGGCAAGAGCGCCCGAGGAGGTAATACTTTCGTACCCCGGATTCTACGCAATCTCAATATATCGCATCGCGCACGAATTCTATATAAGGAAGATTCCGTATATCGCGCGCCTTATGACCGAGTTTGCCCACGAGAAAACGGGTATCGATATCCACGCCGGCGCGACTATCGGCGAATACTTCTTCATTGACCACGGCACGGGTATCGTTATAGGTGAAACGACGACCATCGGCAACCACGTAAGAATTTATCAGGGCGTGACCCTCGGTGCGAAGAGCTTCGAGCTTGATGAGAACGGAAATCCCGTCAAGGGCGTTAAGCGCCACCCCGATATCGGTAATAACTGTATAATCTACGCAAATGCAACGATCCTCGGCGGTAATACGAAGATTGGAGACGGATCTGTCATTGGCGGTAACGTTTGGCTCACACATTCAGTTCCTGCGGGAGAGGTGGTATATTACAATGCTAAATAATGAGAGAATCGGAATTTATTTCCCCGGATTTACGAGAAAGTCGGTAACCTTCTCAATCGACGACGGTAACATCGACTTCGACAAGCCCTTCCTTGATATATTAAAGCCGGCAGGCATTAAGGGCACTTTCAACCTCACCGAGCCGAGAAGACTCAGCCCGGAGGAATACAGAGCGTTTTACGAGGGATACGAGATCGCAAACCATTGCCAGCATCACCCGATGTGCTTTGACGAGGGTCAGCCCTTCGTCGTTTCGGACGATCCCTTTGATAAGATGGAGTCGCGCGAATATACTCCGGAAGACCCCGTGGTATATAAGACCGAAGTAGATCATCTTTACAAAATTCATTCTATTCCCACCCGTCCGAAGCCCGACGCGTGGTTCTCCATCACCGATAGAGAGCATTATCTTGAGTTTTCGCGCACAAGCCGCCAAATGCTTGAAGAGATATTCGGA
This sequence comes from Eubacteriales bacterium, assembly GCA_045615165.1. Lineage (GTDB taxonomy): Bacteria > Bacillota > Clostridia > Oscillospirales > CAG-272 > UBA1740. Next base: position 9,350 of record JAZLEH010000140.1, read on the forward strand.
AAGGGAAGCGTAAAGAGCTTCGTTTGGCCGTTCCGCGAGCAGGATAATCAGCGCCTTTTTGAGGATCTTTGCGCCGAGGGATATAACAGTATAAGAAAGACCGGCGGAACGGATCTTGCAAACGGATTTGAACTTCCGAAGGACAGAATGAGATGGAGCTATAATGCGCGCGAATCAAACCTCCTCGACCTTATGGAAAAATACGAGGCGTATGAGGATGACGGAGAGCTTAAATTCTTCTCGTTCGGAGTTCATTCGCGCGATTACGTGGTGCATAACCGTATGGACGACCTCGCCGAGTTCGCGAAAAAGTACGGCAACCGCCCGAACGATTACTACTACGCAACCGTTTCCGAGATATTCGAATACGAGGACGCGGTAAACGCGCTTGAAATCCTTGACGGCGAGATCGTCAACAACTCCGATATCTCGCTTTATATAACGATTGACGGCGAAAGAGTCGTTCTTAATCCCCGCGAAAAGAAAAAGATTTAAAGCACAAAAATAAAAGCCTCCCTTATAGCGTGATGTCCTTAACGGACAAATCACGCTGAGTTATGATTGCCCTTGCGGGCAAGTGATGAGTTATGATATGCTTCGCATAGTTATGATTGGCTTCGCCAAGCTTAAGATTTGATGGGCAATCATATCATAACGTTTGTGTAGCAAACTCATAACGGCGAGCAAAGCGAGCCTCATAACTCTAAACTAAAACCAACAGAAAAAGAGCA
>JAZLEH010000141.1:0-2459 GCA_045615165.1 Eubacteriales bacterium
AAAGCGTTGCAAACGAATTATAAAACTGCTGATTTGTTGATGACTCGAGGTCGCGTGCGTTCATTGAGCCAAAGACCTCAGCTTGTCTTTTAAAGTAATCAGCCCAAAGAGGAACGACCTCCTTATTCTTCTCGGGATTAAAACGAAGGAGATTAGTCCAGTGCATACCGAAAACGTTTGAGTTGTTCGGGTGGCCCGGGCGAATAAAGTTGCCGTATACTCCGGGATCGTCGTCGTATGCGTTCCACGGGGCGTATTCCCTTCCTATCTTTCCCGTCTGGTTAAGGCAAACGATGCCGTTATAAACTCCGATCGGTCCATCAAAGGGGTAACCACCGTTAGTCCAATATTTGAAGCCCCAGCTCTTAAGAAGCGCCGTCGCCTTATCAAGCGTCTCCTCAGACATACCGCCAATACCGCCGCCGACGATAAAGCATTCGACCGGCTTTTTGAAGCCCCACGACTCGTAGATCTTAAAGAAAAGCTCGATCGTGCGGTTGAAGTTATCCGCAAGGGTAAGATACGCATTACCGTCCTTATCGCGGTTGCGGAGAACGAAGCCCTTGTCATTTATCTGCTTGCCGTCCTCTGCGTAAATTCCGTGAAGAAGTCCGTGGCAGGCAAACTCGATATATTCGGAGCTATCGAGTATTTCCTTATACTCCATAGTCCTTTCAATATTTATTTCCGATGCCCTATCCCATCCGTAAGGGTCGTGGGTAAAGCCCACCTCACCTCTGAGAAGATTATCCTTATCCCAGTCGCCAAGGCAGAGGGCAACGGTGGTTTTATTTCCCGTTGCCCTACCGAGAAGGTCGAGCACCTCGTAGTCCTCTTTTGCGTGATTTCTCGGGATTCCCGAGCGAGAGGATCTGCCCGAAAGACGAAGATCCCTGCCGTTATCCCAGCCCACGTCGTCAAGCTCAAAGACTACGGAGACGGGTATAATCACTTTGTTTTCCATAGAAGCGCTCCAAAATCAGATAAAAATCTCAACGAGGTCACCCGTGTAAACTATTTTGTAGGTATTAAAGTCGTTGTGAGTGTCGTAAAGGGATATTTCTCCGCCGTTGATCGCCTTGGGCGCAACGTCCTTTTTGAGGGAAACAAAGAACTCCTTTTTAAGAGGCTCAAAGTTCTCTTTCGATACGAGAGAAAGATCGATAACGTATTTTCCGTTATCATACGAAGCTCTGCCGAACCAATAATGGAAGAGCTGATTTACCGCCTCGCGATATCCCTCTGCGGTCATAAATCCAAATATTTCGTTCTGTCCCTTGAAATAATTCACCCACGGCTCAACCTGCTCGAAATTACGCTTCGGATCAAAGCGAAGAATATTCGTCCAATGAAGTGCGACCATAGGGCCGTTCATGCATTTTTCCTCGACCATTACGTCGGGGAAGGTTGCGGGATTTATATCGTATGCATTCCACGGGCATTTGAAGCGGACGGGAATTCTGCAACGCTGCTGAGTAAGAACGACGCCGTTATAAACCTTAAGGGGGGCATCAAACGGGAAGCCGCTGTTAGTCCAATATCTTACGCCACGCTTGTAGAGGATCTTGGTTACCTGATCGATAAGCTCGTCGGTGCTTCCACCCATTCCACAGGGCGAAATAAAGATGTCAAGAGGCTGCTTGAAGCCCCAAGAATCGTATATCTTGTCAAACAGATCGAGATGCTCTTCGAAGCATTCCTCAGAGATAAGCTCCTTTATAGTTTTTCCGTCCTCGTCCTTCTTTGCAATGAAGCACTCGGTTTCGTTGATCTGCTTTCCGTTCTCGTCGTAGTTGCCGTGAAGAAGCCCGTGGATAGTATACTCGACAAAGTCAGAGCCTTCTAGGGTATCACGGTACTGCGTGAATTTGTCAATATCAATTTCGGAAGCTCTATCCCATCCGTGGGGATCGTGAGTCGGTCCGACTACTCCGCGAAGCACGTTGTCCTTATCCCAATCGCCGAGGCAGAGAGCAACGAGCACCTTGCTCTTCATTCCCTTGCCTATTTCGTGAAGGAGCTGATAATCCTCAAGCGCGTGATTTCTCGGAATTCCCGAGCGCGACGCCTTTCCCCAGAAGCGAAGATCTCTACCATCATCCCAGCCCACGTCGTCAAATTGAAGTATAACGCCAAGCGGTATAGTAAATTTGTTAAGCATTTCAAAATCTCCTTTTTATAAACAAGTCGGATTATATCAAAATTTCAACACGGGTGTCGGTAAATTCGACACGGTACGTATCAAATTCATTATGCGTAGCGCGAAGCGAGATGCTTCCGCCGATGCATTCCTTGGGGGTTATTCCCTTTTTGAAGCTTACGCAGAAATTACGCTCAAGAGGCTCAAAGTCAATGGAAACGGCTTCGGAAAGATCGATAATATATCTATCGTCCTTTGCCTCGATCTTCGAGTGCCAATGATAGATCGACTGATTGACCGACTCCTTGAAATCAAAGGC
>JAZLEH010000142.1:0-2925 GCA_045615165.1 Eubacteriales bacterium
GTGATGCGCTCCGTGAAATCCTTCAAGCGAGTAAACGGTCATTGCGGCGTTTTCGATTTTTGCCGTGAAATTTATTGAGGTGTATAGATTTTCTTCGCTGTCGCTCGTCGTGTATTCATAGCTCGATCCGCAAGGGAGAAAGATAAGCTCCCCCTCCTTTACCGTAAGGCATTTGTCGTCAAAATAGTATTTCGCGTATCCCTTGATTCTGTAAATGAATCCGTGGGTCGCACGGTTTTGAATCCTCTTGTATGGCTGGCTCGGCTTTTGAAATGAAGATATTATTTTTACATCATCAATCGATTCAAGCATAACTGTCTCCCCTATAAAATACTGATATATATGATTTTATTATAGCATTTTCAATTTTAAAAATCAATAATTCTGTTCGTTTTTTTCCATATTGTTTCTTTAATTCCATTTACTTTGCCGTCCTTCAAGAGTATAATAACATAAAAGATATTTAAAGGGGACACCAAAGTGAAAAAGAAGTTTGATTATACTTACGTCATAATCGCGATCTGCTTTTTATCCATCTGCACGAGCCTTGGTCTTTGCTCAAGCGGACGAACTATGTATCTGACCGCGATAACAGACGCACTTGATATAAAGCGAAGCGCCTTCTCGCTTAACGATACCTTCCGTTACGTAACCTCGACTATATTGAATCTTTTCTTGGGATTCTTTATTAATAAATTCGGCACGAAAAAGCTCATGTGTGCGGGCTTCCTGGCGCTTATCGGATTTGCTCTCATAAATTCGGTTGCCGTTGAGCTTTATCAGTTCTATATCGGCGGTATACTTCTCGGTATCGGTATTTCCTGGACGGGAACGACGATGATGAGTACCGTTATCAATATCTGGGTAAAGAAGAATAAGGGCGCGATAACCGGCTTCGTTCTTGCGGCTAACGGACTTGGCGGCGCGGTTGCAGTACAGATAATCTCCCCAATCATATTTGAAGAGGGAAATCCGTTCGGTTACAGAAATTCCTATAGACTCGTTGCCTGCGTTCTTGCAGTTATGCTCGTGTTGGTTCTCGTTTTCTTCCGCGATAGGCCCAAGGGAGCGGAGAAGACTTTAGTTCCTCTCAAAAAAAAGCGCAAGATACGCGGCGAGAGCTGGGTAGGTATGGAGTATAACGATATAATAAGAAAGCCGTATTTCTATTTCGCACTCGCTTGTATGGCTCTTACCGGTATGTCGCTTCAGGGTATCAGCGGTATTTCCGCTCCGCACATGTATGATATCGGAATGGAAAAGTCCTACGTTGCAACGCTCTCAACGATAAGCAGCCTTTGCCTTATGAGCAGTAAATTCTTTACGGGCTTTATGTATGATAAAACGGGACTTAAGATCACGATGAATATCTGCCTTTTCTCCTCCTTCCTCTCCCTCGGAGGACTTATACTCGTGACCAATACCCCGATCGGAAGAGTTATCGCGGTTGTACGAATCATCTTTTCTTCGATTGCGCTTCCTCTTGAAACGGTAATGCTCCCGCTATATGCGAGCGAGCTTTTCGGAAGCAAGAACTTCGTTAAGGTCGTCGGATATTTCTCAGCGGCTTGCACCGCGGGATTTGCCGTCGGCGCTCCGTTTGCCAACCTTTGCTACGACCTGTTTGGCGATTATAACGTCGCGTTTATCGTGTTTGCTTGCCTTATGCTCTTCGTTACGCTCACCATGCAATTCGTTCTTAGATGCGCAAGGCGCGATAGGAAAATAATAATGGACTCAATTCCTCTCGTTGAAGAGGAATCTGCACCCGTGTTGAGTTAAATAATAAAAACGAGCCGTGAAAACGGCTCGTTTTTGCGTTGGCGAATCTTATTTTTATTTCAAAATTCTATATCAGATATGATCGGGTAATGATCGGACGGGTAGGCAATGCTTCCGTCGGGGTTTATAAAGGTGTCTTCGCAGACCTTGTATTCGCTGACCGAGGCGACAGACGCGCGTAGGAAAATGAAATCAATGATGATGGCGGTAGTGCCGTATCCGTGGAATGTTGCGCCATCCTTGGAGCTTTTTGCAATTTCCGAGCAGCTTGAAAGACCGTGCGACATGATTTTCGCGTAGCATTCGCTACCTGTTCTTGCGTTGAAGTCACCCGTTAGAACGCAGGGGATATTCTCATTTTCAAAGCGCTTCATATAATTCAAAAGCACCTTGATCTGCGCCACGCGCGCCTCCTCAGATTTGTGTTCGAGGTGGGTGTTGATGTGAACGAATTGCTTGCCGTTTTTTCGGTCTTTGATCAGAGCGTAAGTGAATATTCGGGGCAGGGTAGAGGATTCTACCTTAGAACCGGGAACGTCGGGAGTATCGCACATCCAAAGGGTGCTTTCTTCAAGGATTTCGAATCTTGATTTGCGGTAGAATATCGGCGAAGCCTCGCCCATTCTGTCCGCGTTTCTTCCGCATCCTACGAAATTATATTCGTCGGCAAGGCGGCTTGAGAGTACTTCCATCCAAGCATCTGTCGCTTCTTGGAATCCGACCGAATCGGGAGAGTATTTTTTAACCGTTTTTATAACGAGGTCGATTCTCTCCGGAGTGAACTCTGCACAGCGGATGTTAAAGCTCATAATTTTCATATACTCGATACTCCTTTGGATACGTTTGCTTTAGTATAGCATAAATGAAATGAAGAGTCAAGAGAATGTGAAAAACGAGCCGTAAAAACGGCTCGCTAAACTTTTGCCACACCGATATTTCGGTCTACGGTAGGCGTATGTATTAAAGACCAAGTAATTGCTTTTTCTTTGGCGTGTGTTGACCAAAAAGATGCCATTTTATTTTGTGTACTCTATTTGATATTCCACCAATTTCATAGTGTTACTTTCTGCATTATACAGAATATTGATAAACACATACGTTCCGCTTTCACTCGGCAATTTGTTAAATTCCTTCGTGTCTTTG
>JAZLEH010000143.1:0-8060 GCA_045615165.1 Eubacteriales bacterium
CAGATATACTGCGACTTCTCCGGCTACACCGATATCGCTATCGGCTGCTCGCGCATTATGGGCATAAGGCTTATGCAGAACTTTAATCGCCCATACAGCGCGACGAGTATTCGCGAATTTTGGTCAAGGTGGCATATATCCCTCTCATCTTGGTTTAAGGATTATCTTTATATCCCCCTTGGCGGTAACCGTGTTTCTCTTCCGAGAAATCTATTAAATATAATGATAGTATTTCTCGTTTCGGGACTCTGGCACGGAGCGGCTTGGACATTCGTCCTTTGGGGCGCGCTTCACGGCTTCTATCAGGTGGTCGGAAAGCTCACGCTCGGTGCGCGCAATAGGCTGCTTGTTCGCGTCGGACTTTCGGAAAGGTCGGCTATCGTTATAACGGCGCGCAGAATGGTCACCTTCATTCTCGTTTCCTTTGCGTGGCTCATATTCCGCGCAAACAGTATCGGCGACGTCGGAATCCTCCTTTCAAAGCTTACGGGCGGCTTCGATTTTGCCGAAACGATGTCCGGTATGGGCTTTGAGGTCGCGACCGCCGTAATCTGTATCGTAAGTATTTTTATTATGATACTTCTTGACCGTATGGTAAGATATGACGGACGAGAGCTTTCCTCCGAGTCGTGCGTTATTACGCGCCGCGGCTCGTACGTTATGATCGTCACCCTTATATTGCTGTCGTGGTTGTTCCTTCTCTCGAAGGATATGATAAGCAGCTTTATATATTTCCAGTTCTGAGAGGTGCGATATGAGAAGATTTAAGATATCATTATGCGTGATCCTTTCAATTCTTGCGATAATTTTACCCCTGCTCTTACCCGTAACCTACGCCTTTTTATCCACCCCTCAGTATGACAATACCTTCGTCGGCGCTCTTGATAAAAAGCTTGAGCGGCTTCAGAGTGTGGAAGGGGAGAAGATAGTCGTTATCGGCGGCTCTTCGGTCGCTTTCGGACTCGATAGCGCGCTTATGGAAAAATACACGGGTATGCCCGTCGTTAATTTCGGACTCTACGCCGCCCTCGGCACGAAGCTTATGCTCGACCTTTCACGGAGCGGTATCGGAGAAGGGGATATAGTTATAGTCTCGCCCGAGCTTGACGCGCAGACCTGGTCGCTATACTTTAATTCAAAAACTACGCTTCAGGCGTTTGACGGAAATCTGACCTCGCTTAAATACGTTGATAGCGAGCATACGTTTTCCATTCTGGGAAGCATCTGGAATTTCGCCGCATCCAAGCTTCAGTATCAGATAAGCGGAGATAAGCCCGACCCCGACGGTGTTTATAATTCGAAGAATTTCAATGAATACGGCGACGTCGTATTTGAGAGAAATGAGAACGTTATGTTCGGCTATTACGAATTAAACAATCTCATCGATCCCGATCCCGATATCATAACCGACGAGTTCGTCGATTATATGAATGATTATATCGATTATTGCAAATCAAAGGGGGCGACGGTTTATTTAAGCTTTGCTCCGATGAATGAGCTTGGCGTTGCAAGCGGCGCAACCTATGACGATTTCTACGAGTTCTCCGATAAGGTCGAGGCGCGTATAAATTGTACGCTTTTAAGTGATATAACGACCTGCCTTTACGATCCCGGATATTTTTACGATACTAACTATCACTTGAACGATATCGGAGTGAAGGCGAACACCTTAAGGCTCGCTTCCGATCTGAGGATCGAGATGGGGAACTACGAAGCCATAGGAGAGAGCATTCCCGATCCTCTTCGCCTTCCCATATTCGACGTAAGCTACGACGGTGAGGATGACGAAAATGCAAAGTATTTCGTGTTTGAAGAGGCAAGCAACGGCGCTCTTTCCATCGTCGGACTCACAGAGCTTGGTAAAAAGCAAGCAACTCTCACAGTCCCCGTAGGATATAACGGCAAAAAGGTTATTTATATTTCTGAGGGCGCTTTTGAGGGCGGTGAGGTCAGAACCCTGATTCTGACGGAGGACACCAATATACGTGCCTTCGCGGTTGATTCCTTCAAGGGCGCATCAACTCTTACCGATATTATAATTTATTATATGAACGAGGCAGACATACTCCCGCCGCCGAGCTTCTACGGCGCGTCATCGTCGCTTCGCGTACACGTTCCCAAGGATTCCGGTTATGAAAGCGGATATTATTGGAGTGAGCGTGGATTAAAGTTTGTAAAGGATATAGATTAAAATGAAAAGAACGTTTAAAAAGACCATAGCTTCCGTCCTCGCGCTTCTTCTTGCATTCGGACTCGTAGCCTGCAGTGACGGTGGCGACGGATTTACCGATTACAGTAACGGAGGGCTTGAATACGAGCTTCCCGATTCGTTCGGTGAGATCGACGTTAATTACGCCGATTATGCCTACACATCGAAGGAATTTCCCGGCCTTGAGGTCATGATGTATTTCTATTCGACTGAGCAACTCATATCGGATATTTATCTTAAATCGTCCTCAACCGTAAAGGAATACGCCGATTGGTTCGTGCATCAGAACGGCTACGTTGGCGTTGAAGAGGACTATGACGAAGAAGAAAAGAAGATCGTCCTCAAATATTTTTACGAAGACGGATCTGAGTCATATTTCTTCTACGACTATATCGTGAGAAACGAGTATATGCTTTATCACGTTACCTTCGCCTGCAACCCCGATGACAGAGAGGCGTACGAGCCCAGCTTCGAGGAATGGACGAGTCGTATAAGCATGATCTATTGACAAATTCCCGAAATAACTATATAATATATTCAAATAAGAAATCTGGAGTTTAAAATGGAAAGAGTGTATAGCTTTTCTTCCGAGCCCTCAATGATCCCGTGCGAGGTTCTTGAGGCGGCGTCGGGGGCGCTTGTAAATTATAAGGATACCGGAATGTCCGTTATGGAGCTTGGCGCGGGAAATCCCGAATATACCGCAATTTTTGCAGAGGCTGAGTCTCTTCTTCGCGAGCTTTTGAAGGTGCCGCAGGGATATAAGGTCTTCTTTATGAACGGTGGCTCGGACGTGCAGTATTCCGCAATCCCATTAAACCTCTTGTCCGACCATAAGTGCGCGGACTACGTCCTGACGGGAAGACTTTCAAAGCAGGCGTCCATCGAAGCGAAAAAATACGGTGATATAGCGATAGCCGCGAACAGCGCAGGCGCAACACCCGCATTCTCAACCGTGCCGTATCTTGAGCAGAAGCATTTCCGCCCCGATGCTGATTACGTCCATATATGCTTCAATAATACCTATTACGGAACCAAGTTCAACTACGTACCGAAGACGGGAAATATTCCTCTCGTTGCCGATATGTCCTCGTTCCTTTTTTCCGAGCCCGTTGAGGTGAATGAATTCGCGCTTATATACGCAAGCGCCGCAAGCTGTCTCGGAATCTCCGGTATGACTATCGTCATCGTGCGTGACGATCTTGCCGCAGGCGCGTTTAACTTCGCTCCTTCCACCTTGAATTATAAGTCTATACAGGATAAGTCGCTTGACCTCAAGCCCGCATCCGTGTGGAACGTTTACCTTGCAAAGCTTACCTTTGAGTGGATCAAGTCCATCGGCGGACTTGAAGAAATCAAGCGCCGCAATGAGCGCAAGGCAAGCCTTATTTACGATTATCTCGATTCCCAGACCTATTATACCGCACCCGTTGATAAAAATTGCCGCTCGATGATGAACGTTATCTTTATTATCGGCGACGCTTCGCTTGACGCTAAGTTCGCAAAAGAGGCGTCGGCAGAGGGGCTTTGCAATCTCGGCGGTCACTCGTCCGTTGGCGGTATGTGCGCGTCGATATATAATTCAATCTCTATTGACGGAGTTGAGAAGCTCGTTAGGTTTATGAAGAGATTCGCACAGGAGAATCCTAAGCTCGATACTTAATGTTTAAAATGAGAGTTGACGCCTTACTTTTTGTATGAGCGCCGACTCTCATTTTGTTTTTGTATTTTATTTATAAAAATCTCTTTTAATTTTACAAAAATTCTGTAAAAAATAAAATTTGCAATTTTTATTATTTTGTGATAAAATATATAAGTTAGAATAAAGTAGAAAAAAGGGGAGAAAAAATGAAGCGCACCGATTTAAGAAATATCGCGATAATTGCTCACGTTGACCACGGAAAGACCACTCTCGTTGACGAGATGCTCCGTCAGGGCGGAATCTACCGCGAAAACCAGGAAACCACCGAGCGCGTTATGGACTCAAACGACCTTGAGCGCGAGCGCGGAATCACCATTCTTGCAAAGAACACTGCTATATATTATAAGGACGTAAAGATAAACGTCGTAGATACCCCCGGCCACGCCGACTTCGGTGGCGAGGTTGAGCGTATTCTCAAAATGGTTAACGGAGTTATACTCCTCGTTGATGCCGCAGAAGGCCCTATGCCTCAGACGAGATTCGTTCTTGAGAAGGCTCTCTCGATGAATCATCGAGTTATCGTCGTAGTTAATAAGATCGACCGTCCCGACGCCCGTCTTGATGAGATCGGCGACGAGGTTCTTGAGCTTCTTCTTGAGCTTAACGCTACGAACGAGCAGCTTGACTCCCCGATGCTCTTCTGCTCCGGAAGAGCAGGCACGGCTTCCTTTGATCCTCATACCCCCGGCACGGATCTTAAGCCCCTCCTCGACACTATCCTTGAATATATGCCCGCTCCCGAGGGAGAGGAGGAAGAGCCCCTTCAGCTCCTCGTTTCCTCCATCGACTATAACGAATTCGTTGGAAGGATCGGTATCGGAAGAATCGAGCGCGGAACGATCAAGCAGGGTCAGGGCGTCGCTATATGTAATTATCACGACACGGATAAGAAATCCCGCCCCTCGAAGATAGTTTCCGTATATCAGTTTGACGGTCTTAAGAGAACGCAGGTTGCCGAGGCAAAGGTCGGCGATATCGTATGCTTCTCAGGATGCGAGGATATCTCGATCGGAGATACCGTTTGCTCGCCGATGAAGATCGAGCCCCTTGAATTCGTTAAGGTTGGTGATCCCACGATGGAAATGACCTTCTCTGTTAACGACTCTCCCTTCGCAGGTAAGGAGGGTAAATACGTTACCTCAAGGCATCTTCGCGCTCGTCTTTACAGAGAGCTTCTCCGTGACGTTTCTCTTAGAGTTACCGACGGTGAGACCACCGATAGCTTCAGCGTTGCAGGAAGAGGTGAAATGCACCTCTCCATCCTCGTTGAGAATATGAGAAGAGAGGGATACGAGCTTTGCTGCTCCAACCCCAGAGTTCTTTATAAGGAGATCGACGGTGTTAAGTGCGAGCCTATAGAGGATGTTATTATCGACGTGCCTGAGGAATATCTCGGCGCAGTAATGGAAAAGCTCGGCGCAAGAAAGGGAACTCTCGTTGATATGCAGCTTAACGGCAAGCGCCAGAAGCTCTATTATTCGATCCCCACCCGTTGCCTCTTCGGCTATAGAAGCGAGCTCCTTACCGATACGCGCGGTGAGGGAATCATATCAACGATCTTCGCAGGCTACGAGCCCTTCCGCGGAGAGATCAAGACGAGATTCACATCCTCTCTCGTTGCATCCGAAACGGGTGTCGCAACGACCTACGGTCTCTTTGGCGCACAGGGCAGAGGTCCGCTCTTTATCGGCCCTGCAACCCCCGTATACGAGGGTATGATAGTTGGTGAAAACCCCAAGCCCGATGATATCGAGGTAAACGTTTGCCGCGAAAAGCATCTCACCGCTATCCGCTCCACCGGAGCTGATGAAAAGCTCACTCTTATAACTCCCGTTCAGCTCTCACTTGAGGAGGCGATCGAGTTCATAAACGAGGACGAGCTTATCGAGGTAACTCCCAAGAGCATAAGACTTCGTAAGGTTGTTCTTGATACTCCTCAGCGTAAGCGTATACAGGCTCAGAAGAGAGCCGCTCTTAAAGAAAATAAATAATAGTAAACGGCGGATATTCCGCCGTTTTCTTTTTCTAAAGCATCGCCGACCTCGCCTTTAATATCCTCCGTGCGAAGAATATTGCCGATGCGAAAAAGAGCAGTATTCTCGCCAAAAGAGAGATTCTGATCAAGAACGAAATCGTCGCAAAAAAACCGATAAATATGAGATTTGGTAAATATTGCTTTGCATTTAAGGTGCTTTTTGCGCATATTTTTCTCGTCGTAATGCGTGAGAGCGCGAAGGTGATCAGGTGCGGAATGAATGCTCCGATCGCCACTCCGATAAGACCCGCGCCTTTTGCGAGCGCATACTCCGATACGATTGCAACGGCTGCCGCAATAAGCGTGCCACGCGTTATTAAAAACGACTTTTCGTAAAACAAAAGTATCGCCGCCGATATCGATGAGAGAAGGGAAAACATAACAGACGCCGATACGAAATAACACACGGGGAGGGCGCTTGAATATTCGGTCGGCGCGAAGAATGTAAATGCCTCGGGAAGGACTGTGAGATACGCGGTTATGAAAAATCCGATAATCGCAATGATCGCACCCTCCGCATCCTTGACTCGCTCAAATTTGTTCTCCTTGAGCTTTCGCATTATCCACGGCGTCAAGGCAAGCGATATTCCGCTCGTTATAACGCTTGGCGCAAACCCTGCCGAAAACGCGGCGCTGTATCTTCCGAGCGCATCCTTGCCGATAACCCTGCCGACGATCACCTTGTCTCCCTGCGCTATAAGAGTCGCCGCAAGGTAGTGGGGGAGCATCGGCAGGGAGAGTCGAAGCGCGTATTTCCATTTTTCCTTCGATACCGTTTCTCCCCTTTTAAATATCCTCGGGGTGATAATGAGCGTTACGATAGCCGATATAATAAGCGGTGCTATCACCCTTGCCTCTCCCCGAAGCCCGATCTTTATGAGGATAAGCGCCAGAGCGGGCGACAATACTCCGCTTATCGCGTTGATGCGCGTCACCGACAGATAGTCTCCGCTATATCTCTTCTTTGCAAAGTATAGCCCCTCGACCGCGCTAAAAAATACCTGAAGCAGTAATGCCGCGCATAAAAGCCATCCAAGCCCCGTTAGGGAATTAACCGCTTTCCCGAATATCGCGTATGATATAAATGCGAAAATGAAAAGAACACATTCAAGCCCGAATACCGATGCGGTAAAATCCTCGCCGAATCTTTCGATCCCCTTGTAGATCGAGCTTGTACTAAGCTCCAGCGTCGTAATTACGGTGAAGACTCCCATAACGCTTAAGTACATCGGATATACGCCGTATTCCTCCGGCGACAGTATGCGCGTGAATATCGGAGTGAATATAAAGCTCGATCCGCGCGATATAAGATTCGACGCGATATACCACATCGACGCTCTCGCGTCCTTCGGCGACCTTTTAAGAATTCCCACTCGCATTTTATAGCTCCTTTTTTCTTTATTTTCTCATAAATCGCGCCTTTGAAAAAATGAAAATAAGAGATATTGAAGCAGGATGTTCCAATATGCTTCAAAGTGGCGTATCATCTGACAATTTTGGCATATATTTTGCAAGAAAAACAAAAAAACTTGCATGAATCTATTGATTTTGCTTTGGCGTTGTGCTAAAATAAAATATATTTATTTATTTCGGAGGAAATACAAATGTTCAAATCAGAATATCTTAACGACCTTATGGCGCGCGTTGAGCGCCGTAACCCCAACGAGCCTGAATTCCATCAGACCGTTCGCGAGGTTCTTGAGTCCATCGAGCCCGTTCTCGAGCAGCGTCCCGAGTACGTAAAGGCCGGCGTAATTGAAAGACTCGTTGAGCCCGAGCGTATCATTAAGTTCAGAGTTCCGTGGGTAGATGATAACGGTAACGTAGTTGTTAACCGCGGCTTCCGCATTCAGTTTAACAGTGCGATCGGTCCTTACAAGGGCGGCCTTCGCTTCCATCCCAGCGTAAACGAGAGCATCATTAAGTTCCTCGGCTTCGAGCAGACCTTCAAGAACTCTCTTACCGGTCTTCCTATGGGCGGCGGTAAGGGCGGCTCAGACTTCGACCCCAAGGGTAAGAGCGATGCAGAGGTTATGCGCTTCTGCCAGAGCTTTATGACCGAGCTTTCCAAATACATAGGCGCAGATACCGACGTTCCAAGTCGGGGGCCAAGG
>JAZLEH010000144.1:0-13907 GCA_045615165.1 Eubacteriales bacterium
CCGGTGTTAGCATCAAGAAGAGTCTCAACAACGAGCTTAATAGCAGCGGAATGATCCTTAAGAGAAGTTTCCTTTATGTAATCCTCCTTGCCCTGCGTCTTATGCATAAGTCTCGAGCCTTCGATTCCGATTCTCTCGCAGTTACCCTTTGCCATTACTACACCGTTTTCGGTGTTGAAAAGCTGGTACTTAAGCGAGCTTGAACCGGCGTTTACAACTAAAACTTTCATGATAAATCTCCTTTTTTAAATTTTACTATATTATTATACAACATATTTATCCATTAATCAACATCAAAATCAAAAAATATTAAAATTATTTTGGAGGAACGGTATGAAAACAGTAGCGATTATATCTGAATACAACCCTTTTCATACCGGACATGAGTATCAGATCAAAAAAATCCGAGAAGAATTTGGTGAAGAAACGCGCATCATCGCAATAATGAGCGGTAACTACACCCAGCGCGGTGACGTAGCATTTATTGATAAATCAACGCGCGCAGAATGTGCAATAAAATGCGGAGCAAATCTCGTTCTCGAGATTCCCTTCCCATATTCTTCATCAAGCGCCGAATTCTTTGCCTCGAGCGGAGTCAAAATTGCTGATTCAATCGGAGTCGTTGACGTGCTTTCGTTCGGAAGCGAGCTTGGAGATATCGACGCTCTCAGAACGATTGCGAAAAATACCTCGTCCTTGGAATATAAAAACGCACTTTCAGAAATAATTGAAAATGGCAAAAATGAAGGTTATCCGAAGGCGTGCGAGAAGGCATATATATCACTCTTTGGAGAAGAAAACTCAGCCACGCTTTCAAGCCCGAACAACATACTTGCGCTTGAATATATCAAGGCAATATACGCCTTGAATGCTAACCTGATCCCGCACACGATCAAGCGCGATGGAGCTGATTACTCATCGGAGGAAATTGTCTCTGATATGCATCAGAGTGCTTCTGCAATACGCAAAGCGATGCTTGAGAATTTTAAATCTGCCGTAGATTATCTTCCGAATCAAACTAAAGATACAATTTTATCAGTTTTTAAAAGCAACAAAGCCCCCTGTGATGCCGAAAGAATTTCTTCGGCGATAATCTCATTCTTCAGATTAAACCCCACCGCCCCAATCGATGAAATTCACGATGCCGGCGGAGGTTTATATAACCGCCTTTGCGGCGCAAGCCTTGAGGCGAACACACTATCCGGATTAATATCTCTCTCCGACACTAAAAAGTACACTACTGCAAGAATCAAACGCGCAATCTGGTATTCCTTTTTTGGCGTTACCTCCTCCATAATGAAGGAATTACCCCGTTACACGCAGGTTCTTGCCGCAGACCTTGTTGGAAGAAGAATCCTGAAAGACGCAAAGAAAAAGTCAAGCTTCCCTATCATTACGAAGCCATCAGTCTTTGATTTCTGCGATGAGGATGCCGCTCGTCAAAAGCAGCTTTCCGATAAAGCAGATTCGATCTTCCAGCTGACCAAGCCCTCGTTTGAATCGGGAAGCAAAGCGTTAAAGACCAGCCCGTATATAGTAAAATAAGTCGATATCTTAACGACATCGTCTTTTGTCGAATGTATTTACTTCGGCAATCCGATTTGATATCATTATATACGAAACTGGACAAGCACGCCGTCTTTTTCAAATAATCGAAAGGAGTTATAAAAAATGTTAAATGCCAATGGCGTAAATGAGAGCGAGTTCCTTGAATACAAGGGTCGCCCCCTCGTACGTAAAGACAATGATATTTACTACGGCGATCTGTCAGAAAATTATCATGTTTTTATGATGATAATGAATGAAAAGCCTTCTACGAAAGGAACTGACATTCCCGCAATGATAATGGTTCAGCTTATGGCAAAGGGTGCAAACCGCCCCGAAAAGCAAGCCATTTCTAAAAGCCTTACCGACGCGCTTGAAACCGCGTCCGCGTGGCTCGAAAGATACAATAAGTAAGACATTAACTTGTCAACGTGCATATTAACGAAACGGTTAGTATGCAAGGAGGTAACAAAAATGAAATCGTTTAAAATGAACGGCTTTAACAAGCTGCTCGTATTTTTGATGATTGTCATTATATTGATCTGTCTTGTCGGATTTGCCGCAAACGGATGGCAATCACCAAATGAAAACAAGTCGGATAGCGGTGATGTCGGTGAAAATACCGACCAAACCGATGGAAATAAAGACGATGAAGGCAATAAAACGCCTACAGATGAAAATCAAAGCGGCGAAAACCGCGAGGAAGAGATCATAGAGATCCCGAAGTATTATAATACGATCACGGGTCTTGAAATTTCAGCCGATCAGCTCTCCTCAACGCCGCTTGGCTTCGTAATCAACTCAGATTCACCATTGTATGGAATTTCCGATTCGGATGTCGTGTTTGAAATTCCTACGGAAAAATCAAGCACTAGATTTGTCGCATACACTACGAACAAAAATATGCTATGGAAGGTCGGCACGCTCGCCCCAACCAGAGCATTTATTTCTTCCTTATCAAATTTATTCGGTGGATTGATCATATCGTATAAAAACGACGATATAGTTAAGTATAACGCGCTTGACATCTCGGGAACGACCCTTGATTTGAGCAAATTTTCCGGCTCATACTACGTCGAAAACTCAAATTACATATACACAAGCGCAGATCTCGTTTCGGGCGCGATGATAAACACCGATTCGCTCAAATTATCCGTATACAAATCTCCGCCGTACGTTCTCTCCGATGAAACCGTAATCGGAACGACGAAAGCAAACACAATAATCCTTCCCTACTCTGATCTATCCGAAACAGAGTTTTATTATTCTCAGGATACCAAAGAATACACTCTCTATAAGTCCGGCATTAAGAAAAACGATATGTTAACAGGAAAATCTGTCTCCTTCACAAACGTGTTCATCCTTTTCGCCAATTCAACTACTTATGAGAATGCAGACGGAAAGGAGCTTGTTATGGATATAACGAGTGGAGGTTCTGGATATTATATTTCAAACGGATATCTCACCGAATTCAGATGGTCGGTCGATGAAAACGGTTCGTTGATTTTTAAAAACCTTAACGGAGAAACTCTCTCGGTTAATAAAGGTAACTCTTATATAGGATATTTCAAATCATCTTCGTCATCACTCGTAACCGTTGGTTAAAATAAAAGCTCTGTTTCATTTTGAAACAGAGCTTTTTGATTTAAAAGTAAAAGCTTTTGGAATAATACCTTGCTTTCTACTAATACTATCATTGTAGAAATCTGTAAATTAAGGAGATTTTATATATATGAAAGCAACAGGAATTGTCCGCAGGATTGACGATCTTGGTCGTGTTGTTATACCAAAAGAAATTCGCCGCACAATGAGAATACGCGAGGGTGATCCTCTTGAGATATACACAGACAGAGACGGCGAGGTTATCTTCAAGAAATATTCCCCAATAGGAGAGCTTCACGCATTTGCAACCGAATATGCAGATACACTGCAAAAAACGGCGGGAATGCCCATATTTATCTGCGATAGAGATGCTATAATCACCGTATCGGGCGCGTCAAAGCGCGAATATATGGATCGTAAGATTTCAAAAGCCTTAGAGGAAATAATTGAGTCACGCACGCTTTATATAAAAAGCACGGGTCGTGAAGCAATTCCACTAACCGATGACGGAGCGCATTACGTTAGCTGCGCAATGCCAATAATCGCAGATAGTGATATTATTGGATGTATCGTATCGGGTTGGCAATACGACACCGCAACCGATGACAAGATAAGTGAAAGCGTTGAAGCAAAGCTTATTCAAACAGCAGGAATATTCCTCGGAAAGCAAATGGAATCATAATAAAAAATCGCAGAGCTTATCACTCTGCGATTTTTTTATTTAACGTCGGAAACGATAAATCCGAATACCTTAGCGCCAACGCCCTCAAGCACGTCCGTTGCGGCATCTATCGCCGTAACCTTAGAATGCTTGATCCTAGTGGATAAAATATAACCGTCTATGTGACCGATAAGAAGGATTGCATCCGAAACTACGTTGAGCGGAGGAGTATCAATAATAACGTAATCGTATTCACCGTCAAGAGATGAAAGGAAACTCTTCATTCTATCCGAATTGATAAGTCCCGAGGGATTATCAAGCTTGCTACCTGCAAAGATAACGTCGAGGTTCTCAATTCCCGTTTTAACGACTGAGAAGCTTGCGCCGCTATTAGCAAGCGCATCGGAAAGTCCGGTTTCGGAAACGCTTGAAAGCTCTCCGATAAATTCACCAACCTTGGATGAACGCATATCTGCATCAATAAGAAGAACCTTCTTATCAATAAGGTTTTGCGCAAGTGCGATTGAAAGGTTGATTGCCGAGGCGGTTTTACCCTCGCCGTAATTTGCGGATGTTACCGCAATCTTCTTGCATTCTGATTCAAGAGGAAGATATATAACGTTCGATGCAAGCTTATTATACGCTTCCTTGAATTCGATCGCGCTGTTTTTTGAAAGGATCTCAAGAGGAAGCTCTTCGCTTAACTTTTTGCTTTTGAATAACATAATTTACGCCTCCCCCTTGTTTTTGTTAGAAGTCGGGATAGCTCCAAGGATGGGATAAGTGAAGCTGCTTTCAAGCTTTTTCTTATTTCTGACAGTCACGTCAAGAACGGCAAACGCCCATACCGCGATCGTAGAAGCAACGCCGCCTGCAACGAATCCGATAAGCGCCTGCTTAACAACGCCCTTATCGTTGGGCGTATAGGATATCTTAGCGGGGCTGAAGACCTGGGGCTTCAAGTTATCCTTGCTATACTCTATTATTTCGGGAATGATGATTGCTTCAAACGCCTGAGCTATACGAAGCGAATCAAGTCCGTTAGTGGTTGTGATCAATAACTTTAACTGACCGTATTCAAGAGTCTGATAAGCAAGAGACGCACGAATATGCGCGGGTGTGAGGTTGCGATATCTGGTCTCCGACTCATACTGATCAACAAGATGATTGCATATTTCAGCGAGGAAATCATCAGATTTTACCTTTTCATAGAACTTAACGATTACGTAGTTTGAAATATCAACGTCGGTAATCTGGATAGTGTCGGAATTTTTTCTTATATCGATAAGAGTTGAGGAGGTATACGTATCCGCGGTATTGTATGCCCTAAATCCAAGCAAAGCAGAGCAAACGATAGCAGCGATCGCAATCAGCCAGAATTTCGGCAAGAAGATCGCGAGTATATCCTTAAAGGTTATTTCTTCATTCTTTCTTTTCATAGCAACCTCTGTAAAAATTAACTATATTATATATTATAATATAATAAAATCTATTTGTCAAGTTTGCTTTCAAATAAATAAGCGGCAGAAAATCTGCCGCTCATTAAAAGCATTAGTTAGCGCCCTTGAAAACAGATTCCTTGTTCTGGATCTGACCGTTACTGTTAGCGGAAGCGTTCCAGATAAGCTCATCGCAGTAAAGCGCGGTGAAGATGTTACCGGTGTACTTGAGATCCATCTCGTAGCGGTTTTCAACGTCAGTCTTTCTGATAACAGAACCATCCTTAGCGGTAAGGTAGTTAGTACCTGCAACACCGTACTGAAGAAGGTTTCTGAGAGTGGTGTCGTTATTGATCGCATAGATCATATCAACTGCTCTGTCGTTATACTTGGTATGAGCATTATTGATAACGACGAAGGCGGATTCGAATGCATCGGCACGAGTTACGGTAGGAACGGAAACTACGTTGCAAATGTAATCGGACTCGGGATACTCGTTTCTAAGCTCGTAAGGACCGTTAACAAGCTTTACAGAGGACGCTGCATCATAACCCTGAGAGGTCATATCTGCAATAAGCTCTGCCGCATCATCAAGCGACTTGTAAGACTTGAGGGTCTCAACGCCATATTTAAGCTGCTTGGTTGCGATAGCCTTGTCGATAACGAGATACTGATACTCACCAAGAACTCTGTTGTTGGGAACGGAGTAAAGCTTTCCATCAACTCTGGATGCATCAAGAAGCGAGGAAGCGATCTTAACGTTCATCTGACCAAAGGTCTTGGAGTTGTAGTAGCTCGTAAGGTCAGCAACCGAGTCCTTATTCATAAGACCGTCAAACATATCCTCACTGTTAACGAGAACGATGTGAGGTGCGGGAACATCCTTGTTAGTTCCTGCAAGTGCGCTTGCGAGAGTTGCCTCATAATCAGCTTCCTTTACGAAGTAGATCGCAAGATCGGTGTTGTAGTTGGACTTAGTGTAAGTGCTGATCTTGTTTCTAACGGTGTTCTCTGCTTCCTTAGAAGTGGAATCTCCGGTAATTATCAACATATTAATAACCAAACGCTCGTTGGTCGTCTGTTCATCGGTGTAGTCCTTGTATCCGTCTCCGATTACCTCGTCAGAGCAAGAAACCATTGCAAGGCATACCATAACAAGACAGAGAATCAAGCTTATAATTTTTTTCATTATGTATAAAACCTCCAAAAAGGGCATATTCGTTCCAGATTATTTTACTATATTAAAAGCAAAAAGTCAAGAGTTTTTTTATTTTATAAAGACATATTTACTTTATATATCACTTTGCACAAAATCAATCCGAACGGTTTGGCTAAATTGACATCAGTTAGTAAGATAATCTTTAAGAGTCTTTGAACGAGAGGGGTGTCTGAGCTTACGCAAAGCCTTAGCTTCGATCTGTCTTATTCTCTCTCTCGTGATTTCAAACTTCTTTCCGACCTCTTCAAGAGTGCGCGATCTTCCGTCGTCAAGTCCGAAACGAAGTCTGATTACCTGCTCCTCTCTGGGAGTAAGGGTGTGAAGAATGTTGCAAAGCTGCTCACGAAGAAGCGAATAGGAGGCAGAATCCGAGGGTGCGGGAGAATCGTTATCCTCAACGAAATCGCCAAGATGGCTATCCTCTTCCTCACCTATAGGAGTCTCAAGAGATACGGGGTCCTGAGCTATCTTCATGATCTCACGTACCTTCTCAGAGGTAATATTGAGCTTTTCTGCTATTTCATCGGTGGTAGGCTCACGACCAAGCTCCTGAAGAAGCTGACGAGCAGTTCTCGAAACCTTGTGAATAGTCTCAACCATGTGAACGGGGATTCTTATCGTTCTCGCCTGATCTGCGATTGCTCTGGTTATTGCCTGTCTGATCCACCAGGTAGCATAGGTTGAGAACTTATATCCCTTGCTGTAGTCAAACTTTTCAACCGCCTTGATAAGACCGAGGTTACCCTCCTGAATAAGGTCAAGGAAGTACATCCCCTTTCCTACATGGCGCTTAGCAATGCTGACGACGAGTCTGAGGTTCGCCTCGATAAGCTCGTCCTTTGCAGCCTTATTGCCAACGGATATCTGCTCTGCAAGATAAGTCTCGCGCTCGGGCGTAAGAAGCGGTATCTTACCTATATCCTTTAAATACATACGAACGGGGTCGTCAATTGCAAGCCCCTCGGAGTTAAGGAGCTTATCAACCTTATCAACCTCATAGCTCTCAGCCTCTCTCTCAACGTCCTTGAGCATCTCACTGTCAAGATCGTCGGGCGAAGCGGAATCGAGGTCAACCTGAGTAAGATCGTAATCAATATCCTCAAGAGCCTTCATTATGTCTGAATTAAGAATACCACCGTCATTCTTGGCATCCATAATATCATTTGCGTCTAACTTATCTTTTCCCATCATTGATTTGTACCATCCCGTTTTTTATTTTATATTTTGTATTGACTTAAGAAAATTATTCAGATCGTCTATCGTCGCAACCGTCTCCGCGTTTTTCTTCTGCACGGAGGATTTTAGCGACTCGATGCATTCGTTAAGAATCGAGGGTCCGTTTTCGACAAGGTCCATTCTCGAAACCTTCATCTTCGTGATCCTTCCAACCTCTTCGGGGGTGAAGAATTCGTTCGAATCAAACAAGAACTGAGGATCTGTCTCATACGATTCCTTCAGATATTTAAATACTCGTTTATTAAGATCGGTATAGAAATCATCCTCACATAGGAGCTCCTTTTCGAAGACCGTTTTTCTATGCTCGGGATAAAGGATCAAAAGTCCGAGTATGCTCTCCTCGTTCTTTGCAACCGCCGGCGCTTTTGCAAAATCAGGATTAACTCTGTCACCGTAGCCCGCCGTGGCTTGCTTTATCTTCTGACTCTCATCCTTCTTTGATTGTCGATATTGCTTTCTCGCAATTTTTTCAACGTCTTCCTTGACGCTCTTGAAATCGACCTGTAAAACCTTTGCAATATTCTGTATGTAAATATCTCGTTCTGCTCTGGAATAAATCGTAGAAACAAGCTTTTCGAGTTCGCCAAGCGCATTAATTCTATCCTGTGGAAGATTAATGTCATACTTAGCGAGAATTGTGTCCATATTGTATTCAAAGCGCGATTTTGAAGCGTAAATAACCTCGGCAAACTTCTCTTTACCATACGCTTTGATATACTCATCCGGGTCTTTTGCACCCGGCACTTTTATAACTCCAACCTCAAGCCCGACGTCTCCGAGAAGCTTCATTGCCCTCGTAGCAGCCTTCTGACCCGCTTCGTCCGCATCGTAGGAAATGATTACTTTCTTCGTATACCTGCTCATAAGCCTTGCCTGATCCTCGGTTATTGCTGTACCGAGCGTTGCAACGGCGTTAGTAAATCCGGAGGCGTGAAGCGCTATAACGTCCATATATCCTTCGCAAAGAATGAGAACGTCAGTTCCGGTATTTTTAGCAAAGTTAAGAGCGAATAGATTCCTTGATTTTTTAAACACGGGTGTGTCCATCGTGTTCTTATACTTCGGCTTCGAATCATCCATAACTCGTCCGCCAAAGGCAATAACGTTACCGGTAACATCGATTATCGGGAACATTACGCGATTACGAAACGCATCGTAATACCTTCCGCTATCGGTTTTACCTGCAAGATACGCGGTTACAAGCTCGTCGCGCGTATATCCCCTTTTCGTCATATAATCAATAAGCGAATACGATGAATCCGGTGCGAATCCAAGTCCAAAATGCTTAATAGTGGCGAGCGATAAGCCTCTCTTCTCGGTGAAATAAGCTAGCGCTTCCCTAGCCTTATCCGTATTATCGAAAAGGCATCTGTGGAAAAACTTAGCCGCATCAACGTTCATCCGAAAAAGCTTCGCTTTATCGATAGCTTGCGTCTTGTTATATCCGTTCGGCTCGTCACGAACGATCGTTATGCCCACTCGCTTTGCAAGAAACTCAACGGCATCCGGATAATCAAGATGCTCGATCTGGCGAATGAACGTAACTACGTTACCTCCGACACCGCATCCAAAGCAATAGAATGAATTATCAGCAGGATAAACGGTAAACGAAGGCGTCTTTTCACTGTGGAATGGGCATAGCCCCTTTAAATTTGATCCTGCGCGCTTTAAAGAAACGTAACTGCCAATTACGCCTTCAATATCATTGCGTGCAACGACGTCGTCTATAACCTCTTTAGCGATCATAGCAGTCCCCTTTCTTTCGTTTTGTTTCTAATATACGCGCAATACTTCAAAAAACCTCTTTATTTATCGTAAATAATCAAATTTTTCTTCAAGAATCTCGCTTTTACATCTTCCGGCGGTTGAATCGTTCAATGCTTTGACAAGCGGATCTCTCGAATCCTTGAGAATTTTGC
This sequence comes from Eubacteriales bacterium, assembly GCA_045615165.1. Classification (GTDB taxonomy): domain Bacteria; phylum Bacillota; class Clostridia; order Oscillospirales; family CAG-272; genus UBA1740. The sequence continues at coordinate 9,622 of JAZLEH010000144.1, forward strand.
CGTAAACGGTTACGCTATCCGAGAATTTTGTATCTTCAATATGGAATCCGTTAAGCGACAGCGTCTGGCTCATTTTCTGATAATCCGAATAAGAAAGCGAGATCTTCATCGACGTATACACGTCGTAGGTTATAAGGTGCGCCTCGTTAAGCGCGCCGAGCGCCGCCGAGGTATACGCACGAACGAGTCCGCCCGTGCCGAGAAGTGTGCCGCCAAAATAACGAGTAACGACGATGACCGCATCGGTGCAACCGTTCTTTCGTATAACGTCAAGAACGGGCATTCCGGCAGTTCCCTGCGGTTCCCTGTCATCCGAGAAGCGCATCGTTGAATTTTCTCTCAGAACGTAGGCGTAAACGTGATGTCTTGCATCGGGATATTTCTTTTTTACGTAATTAATGAACGCTATCGCTTCATCCTCGCTTGAAACGGGAGAAGCCTCTCCTATGAATATCGACTTTCTGTCCTCATACTCATATTCCGAGCGATGTTCTATAGTAGTGTAGCTATCCACAGAATTAACCTCAGCTTACGATATATTTTTTATAAAGCCCCTGCCCCTTATTGTCAAGCACGGCAACGACCGAAACCCCGTCCTCGCGATAATCACAGCTTACAACGGTATATTCGTTGTATATACTGCTCACCGCCGACTGATCTGCATAAGGGATAAGCATACTAACCTCACGCTTGCTTTGCTTGATTATTTCTTCAATCTTTGCAAGGAGGGCATCTATGCCTTCGTTTTTCTTTGCCGAAACTCTTACAACGTTTTCCGAGTCACTGAAATCAACGTCACTGTCAAAGGCGTCGGCCTTATTAAATACGTAAACGGTGGGCTTTCCGCCTGCTCCAAGCTCTTCAATAACGTTTTCGGTAACCGCGATATGCTCTCTTACCTCCGGATCGGAAATATCCGAAACGATGAGAAGAATATCAGCATATCTTACCTCGTCAAGAGTTGATTTAAAGGCTTTTACAAGATGGTGAGGAAGCTTTTTAATAAATCCGACGGTATCGGTAAGCAAAATCTGCTCGCCGCACGGAAGCTCAAATTTCCTCGTCGTGGGATCAAGAGTTGCAAAAAGCTTATCCTCTGCAAGCACGTCGGCGCCGGTTATCGCGTTAAGAAGCGTTGATTTTCCCGCATTGGTATAACCAACCAGAGCAATCTTCGGAAGTCCGCTTCTGTCGCGCTGAACTCTCATTACGGCTCTGTTATTTTCAAGCTCCTTAAGTCTGGTCTCAAGGGCAACCACCTTTTCGTGCAAATGTCTTCTGTCGGTCTCGAGTTTCGATTCACCCGGTCCGCGTGATCCGATTCCACCGCCCTGACGCGAGAGCTGCGCTCCCTTACCTATAAGTCTCGGAGCGGTATATTTAAGCTGAGCAAGCTCTACCTGAAGCTTTCCTTCTCCGCTCTTAGCGTGCAAAGCGAAAATATCAAGTATAAGCATGCTTCTGTCAAGGACGTCAACGTCGCCTATATCGTTTTCAATATTTCTTATCTGCGCGGGCGAAAGCTCCTCGTCAAATATTACGAGAGAGGCGTCTTCGTTTTTTACAAGCTCTGCAATTTCCTTTATTTTTCCGCTTCCGATAAGCGTCCTCGCGTCATACGAGTCCTTGATCTGCACGACCTTTGCAACCGTTTTCGCGCCTGCAGTATGGGCAAGTCTCTCAAGCTCGTCAAGCGAGCTTTCGCAATCCTTAAGATCAGCGCTTCTTTTTATAATTCCGACGAGTATGGCGTTTTGCATAACGATCTCTTCAGACATAATTCCCCTCTTTTCGACTAAAAAGTTAAAAAAAGAGCGTGGATAACTTCACAAGATACCCTACGCTCTTTTTACATAATGAAGATTACTTCACTTTTGCAAGGCGCTTCTTGAACTTGTCAACGCGTCCGCCTGCATCTACGAACTTCTGCTTACCTGTATAGAAAGGATGGCACTTAGAGCAGATTTCAACGTTCATATCACCCTTAACGGAGTGAGTCTGTACAGTCTCGCCACAAGCGCATCTGATGGTAGCTTCCTTGTATTCGGGATGTATTCCAGCCTTCATTTTAACACCTCTTCACATAAGTATTCATTTTAATTGCATTTCATTATATCATACTTTTTCTGATTTTGCAATAGTTTTTTGAAAATTTCTAATTATATTTTTTCTTCTATCCTTTTCTTTAGCTCCACCATTATCTTTTTTTCAAGTCTTGATATATAGCTTTGCGATATTCCAAGGGCATCCGCAACCTCCTTTTGCGTTAATTCCCTTCCTCCGGAAAGTCCGTAACGCATCTCGATTATCACTCTTTCCCGCTTGTTCAGCCGACTGACCGCATCCCTTATCATACGACGCTCCTCATCGTCCTCCATGCGCTTTGATATACTGTCGCTCTCACTTCCGAGTATATCGGATAGCAAAAGCTCGTTACCGTCCCAATCAACGCTTAATGGCTCGTCAATCGAAATTTCCCTTTTATGTATTGCCGACTTCCGTATAAACATAAGTATTTCGTTTTCAATACACCTTGAAGCATAGGTCGCAAGCTTTATATTTTTTTCTTTATTAAAGGTTGAAATAGCTTTTATAAGCCCGACTGTTCCGATTGAAACCAGCTCCTCTATTCCTGCCCCCGTATTTTCGAAGCGCTTCGCGATAAAAACGACGAGTCGTAAATTATGCTCAATTAGCGCGTCTCTTGCCCTCTGCTCACTTATTCTCTCAATCAGCTCCTCTTCTACCTCCTGGTCTAGAGGTGGCGGTAAGGTATCGCTTCCGTTAACGTAATAAACGCTTTTGCGTCCGAGGCGATGTTTTAAAAGATTTAACGCTTTCTTAAAAAATCCTGTAATCAAAGTATATCCTCCACGGCTGATAACGGTATAAGCGCAGAATAACCCGAAAAGCTGTTTTCCTTGCCTATAGCAATACTGAGCCTGATCCTTTCCTTCTTATCCTTATATATAATATACGCCTCATCGGGTTTGATTGCATAAATAATACTATCCCCACCGATCGAATGAACAGATATCGGTCGCAATCGCTTTTTTATTTCATATCCGAGCTTGTCAATTTCAAAAAGGCTGTTATAACCTACCGAAAACATTCTTTCGGCTATAGATGAGTTCACGAACATAACAGGCGACTTATCAAAGGGATCGGTAACCATATTACCCGAATCAACGAGCGCGGTTATTCGCGTCGATCTTCCTGAGCAACGAACCTCAACCTCCGCGCATTTTTCACTTTTTACTTTCGTGAAAAATGAAAGCAAAATTTTAAGCGCACCGATTGACAAAAGAACGAAAACCGAAAGTATAAGAAGCTTTTTGTTTATTCCGCCCACTCCGCTTATATCATAATCGGCTAATAACCTATCAAGAGTGCAATACGAATAATAGACGAGCCCTCCTATAATTATCTGCATAAGAACGAAGGAAACGGAGTATTTTATTCTTCTGTAAAACCCTACTCCCGGTGAAATTATAACAACCATCATAACTATAAAGATCGGAGAAAGAATGATCGACACCCATGATCTATCTATAAACAATACGGAGATCACGGCGTATAGACCACCAAGAAGGGATGATAACAATAGCCTTCCTTGCGTGGTTGAAATTTTAGATAAAGACGCCGAAAAATAAAGTGTAAGAAGATCCACCGTGAAATTTATCAAAAAGTAAATATCGATATAAAGAGTTTTCATTTTACTTACCTTCCGTTTGAAAATATTTTAGCACATAAAAAGCAAATATTATGTCAAAGTAAGGAGGTAAAAATAAAAAACGCGGCATAACCGCGTTTTTTATCAATCAGTTCTTTTCGATTATATCGGCAGCTCTTTCAAGATAATCACCTTCAAAAAGCTCAATTACGCCCTTGTCGCACTGCGAAGCAAGATCGGGATCTATCGGAAGCTGTGCAAGAACGCTTGTGTTGTAATTCTTTGCAAGCTCCTCGATTTTGCTCTCGCCGTAGGGTCTGATAACCTTTCCGCAATCGGGGCAAACGATGTAGCTGTAGTTTTCAACGAGACCAAGGATTTTAACGTCCATAAGCTTCGCCATATTAACCGCCTTTTCAACTATCATCGAAACGAGATCCTGAGGGCTTGTAACAATTACGATACCGTCAAGAGGAAGGCTCTGGAATACGGTAAGCGGAACGTCGCCGGTTCCGGGAGGCATATCCACATACATAAAATCTACGTCGCCCCAGACAACGTCGGTCGAGAACTGCTTGACCGTACCCGCAATGACGGGTCCGCGCCAAACAAC
>JAZLEH010000145.1:0-9124 GCA_045615165.1 Eubacteriales bacterium
CTTCAACTGCGGGAGCTTCCTCTACTACGGGTGCTTCCTCAACTACGGGAGCTTCTTCAACTACGGGAGCTTCCTCAACTACGGGAGCTTCCTCAACTACGGGAGCTTCTTCAACTACGGGAGCTTCCTCAACTACGGGTGCTTCCTCAACTACGGGAGCTTCTTCAACTGCGGGAGCTTCCTCTGCCTCGGGAGCCTCGGGTTCAACGGGAGCAACGGGAGCCTTGGTTGCGGGAGTCTCGGGGTTGTTCTTTCTGTTCTTTCTTATCTTAATAATAATGATAAGAGCGATTATGAGAAGAACTGCGAGAACTGCAACTACGATCCAGAGCCAAGAATAATCCTTAACAACAGGAGGAATGGGTGCATCTCCGATCTCTACGATAGAGTAGATCGAGAAGTGAGTCGTAGTGAATACGTAGTAGTCACCCTTGCGGGTTGCATTCATATCGTGTACGTCGCCGTTAGGATCAACGTAAACGACCTTCATAACGTCATTTGCGGTTTCACGAAGATGTACGGGAATAAGGATCTCAACGGTGAACTCATCATTTACAGTCTGGTGAATTCCGTTTTCGATAAATCCGATATCGTAGGTTGCGCCTGCGTAACCTACCTTACCCTCACCGAAGACCTCTTCGGATTCGAAGTAGTAATACTGAGCGGAAACGTCCTTCGCGCTGAGAGTATAAAGCTCAACGACACCGTTTGCGGCGGTTACCTTAATAAGAACCTTGCCGCTTGCATCCTTAAGCTCATGATTCTTAACAAGCTCAAGGATCTGGAGGGTTGCCTGCATGGGAGCGATCTGAACGTAGTTTTCAGTATCGGGAGTGATGAAGCTTGCGGTAATAACGTACTTACCGGGGTTAACGATTCCCTCAAGGTCGTATTCAACGGTCAATCCCTCGGGAACGTTGATCGCACTGAGGCTGAAGGGTGAGCCGTTCCAAACGACGGTCTTATCCTCGAACTTAACCTTGCTCATATCGAATGCGAACTTCGCGATCGACCAGGAGTAGGTATCGTTGCCGCCTTCAAGAACGCTGTTTGCGGAATCAATAAGCTCTACCTTTGCGGTGTAGCTTCCCGCCTTGATTGCGTAATACTTATAGGTTTCGTCGTCAACGTACTTAAGACCACGAGCCTTGATAGCCTCGGCGTCAAGAGCATTGCCGTCCTCATCGATAAGGTATACGTACTGAACGCTGCCGTTATAAACGAGCTTGCCGCTCTGCCACTTGCAATCAGCGATGCTTACCTGCATCTTTGCGATGGACCAAGCGTAAGAAAGCTTTGCAAGATCACCGATCACCTCAAAGTTTGCGCTATCGAAGGAAACGGTTGCGGTGTAATCACCTGCGTTCTTAGCAACGTTACCGGAGTAGGTTGCACCGAATTCAAGAGCATCACCGTTCTCATCAAGGAGGTAAACGCTCTTTTCGGTGTTGTCAAATACGAAGTCAGCAACGGTCCACTCATACTTGGAGAGGTCGATCTGCTTCTTATTGATCGTTACGGTGATCTCGTCACTCTTAAGAGAGCTGAGAGCCACGTCGTCTGCAACGAGAGTTACGATACAGTAGTAAACGCCGCTGTCTGCAACGTTCTTAACCTTAATGGAGCGAGCCATAGCTCCTGCCATTATTTCGCCGTCCTTATACCACTGATAGTGAGGAACGACGATTCCCTCGGGAAGAATCTCGGGGTCGTAATCGAGAGTTACGCTGATCTCAACCTCTTTTCCGTCATATTCCTTCTCAACGTCCTCTGCGGGAGATACGACGAGACCGGAGCTGAAGGTCTTATCAAGAACTGCGTAAACAACGGTATCGGCATCGGGCATTTCAGTAATGGGATTGCCCTCAGCGTCTTCCCAACCGATTACGGAAATGTAACCGTAGTGGGTGATGTTTGCGAAATATGCAAGGTCTGCACCGGCGGGAAGAAGTCCGCTCTTGTAGGTTTCGCCCTCGATAACGTATTCGATAGAGTTGATGGATTCAAATTCAAGATAGAAATCAACTGCAACGTTGATAACCGACTCATCCATGAAGGATGCGATAAGCGCAGCGTATCCGGGGCTTACGTAGGACATGATCTTCTCAACGTCGAAGGAATACTCGCCTGCGTGTGCAAACGAACCGTTGCCGTCGTAGATGCTCATTACGCTCTTAGTCTTAAGAGACTCGGGAACCTTAGAATAGAGAGAATTTACAAGATTGATTGCCTTGTTGAAGTAACCTTCATATTCTCTGAGCTTTGCTTTGATCTCTTCTGCGTTAAGTCCGTCAAGCTTCTCAAACTGGCTGAGGAAGGAGACATCCATAAGACCGTCGAAGTTGATCTTATCAAGAAGCTGAAGAAGCTCCTCGAAGGTTACGTCGTTGATGAATGCGTAAGCATCATCGGGAGTGAGGTTGAAGAGTGCGAATATCTTCTGCTTTAAGGCGTCGGGAATCTTCGCACTGTTTGCCGCTCTGAGAACGAGCTCGGCAAACTTATCGGGAACGGTGAGCTTGAAGACGATAACGCCCTCATCGTTCATATCGAACTCGAAGAAGGAGGCGATGATGCGAGAATACTTTCTCACAACATTGTATCCGTCTGCAAGAATGATAGAAACGTCGAACTTGGAGTTACCGATAAGAGTCTCAACTGCAATATTGAAATCAAGACGCATTTCTGCGTTTGACATATCAGCTATATCTTCAAAGGTGGGAAGATCGAATATAAGCTTAATGATTTCATCGGTATCGAACGCGCCGTTAACAAAGAGAGGTGCGCCGTTAACGGTAACGTTATTGATCTGAGAAACGATATCCTTAACATCAAGCGTAGGAGCTTCGAACTTGAAGCCTTCTACGGTTGCGGTATACTTTGCAAGGAATGCGGGGATGCAGGAGTTCTCAATAACACTCTCGATCTCTGCCTGAGTCTTGCCGAAGAAGAGCTTGAATGCCTCTGCCTTAACGTTGTCAAGCTGAGCGTTTGCAATAGAGGTTATCTGACCCTTAATGGTTGCAAGGTCGTCAGCTTCGATAGACTCAAGAACGAGGGTAAGCATCTTGATGGGATCTGCAAGGTACTCGCTAACCTTTGCGGAGATTATAGCGGAATACTCGCTACCCGTCTTTGCTTCATTTATAATGGTTGCAAGAACGTTTGCGTATCCTTCGCTTTCAACTACGAACTTAACTGCGTCCTTTCTGCGAAGTGCAGCCTCAGCGGACTCGTCGTTCCAATATTCCTTAATGGTGTCGGAAACGATAGACTTGAAGCTATCGGTGGACTTGATGCTTGCAACAACAGTTCCCTTCTCGGTGTCGGAAAGGCTGTTCCAGATGAGAGACCAGTCAGCAACGGAAAGCGCATCGATCTCATCCTTGATGGTCTTAAGCGCGTCGGTCTTGAAGTTTTCCTGCGCCTCAAGCTCTGCCTTAAGTTCAGCGGCGGTAAGCTTAGCGATCTCGTCCTCAGCAATTTCAAGAGCGTCGTCCTTGGTAAGCAAGCCGTTAGAATCAGCAACAAGCTTATCAGCAAGACTGTCTATTGCAGCTTCAACCACGAGCGCATCCATATCTGCCCAGAATGTATCGTCCTCAATAGAGCCGGAAAGCTTCTTTGACCAATATGTATCATATACGTAAGTGGGAACGGTCGAATTAGCCTTAAGCGCGTCGTCGATCGCACCCTTGATACCTGCGGAAAGAGTAGCATCGTTTGCAAGGTATCTGTCGATAAGGCTATAAACCTCGGTATCGAGTATTCCCTCGATCTTCTCGGAAACTATCGCGTAGATGGGGTTCGAGGAAACGTCGCTTGTGCTACCGTAAGCATCTGCAATCTCGCCAACCCAAAGAGTGATCTTCGCCTCGATAAGATCGGTGATCGCATCGGGAATGGTATTGGAGATATATGCGGAAACGGGATTGGAAATAGTGATGCCTGCATAAACCTTAAGCCAAACGTCAACCTGCTCTTTAATGAATGCATCGAGGTATTTTGCAACGATCACGTCAACGGGATCGGTCTCGTCAGGTGCTTTGAAGCCTGCGCCGATATAACCGTTAACCTCAGCGGTAACGAACTCAGCGATCTTCTGATCGATAAGAGCCTTGATATCTGCATCAATAACGATCGAAGAATCGGTAAGGCTGTCGATATAGAGGTTTATGTACTTGATAGCCTCTGCGTTGACCTTAGCGTTAAGCTCGTTCTTGAAGACCTTGATAAGCTCGGGCTTGATATCCTCTGCCGCGGGAAGCTTCTCAATAAGAGAGTTATCCGAAGCAACGAGAGTTCTGAGCATACCGCAAGCGTAATCAGCGAACTGATCCATTGCCTTAGCGGAGTTATCGCCGACAAGATCCTTAAGGAAAGCTATGTATCTGTCAGCCTCGGTCTCTTCGCCTGCATAGTACTTATTAACGTATGCGGTGAGAGCCTTCTGCCATACGTTTTCAAGGCTCGTTCCCGATTCAATTTCGGGATCGTCGGGGTTAGCCTCTACCGAAGGAGGAACGATGCTAGCCTCAAACTCTGCCTTAACGTCGGCAATTACCTGCTCCTTGATTGACTCAACGAGCATGTTGATTACGGCCGCAATATCCTCGCCGCGGATTCCGGTAAGAACCTGCACGTCGGGAGTGATAACGACCTTAATTCCGTTCTCGTCGCTGATGATGTCGCACCAGCCGTTGATAAGCTCGCCGCCGAGCTTGCCCTCTTCAGATACGGAGCCACTCTCTACCTGTCCGCCCTGCTCAACCTCAGGAGCAGCGAGAACGGTGGTGGACACCACACCGAAAACAAGCGAAACGGCAAGAAGCAACGTTACGATTTTTGTGAGTGTTTTTTTCATTTTTTCCACACCTTTCATTAATTACGCAAAGATATACTTTTTGTATTATATAAATTATATCACTCGCGCGATTGAATGTCAACAGAAAATAGCAAAAAAGAACGCACCCGTGTGTATTTCTAGACATCTACACAAAGTTGCGTTCTCATTTTTGTTCAATATGCAAAAAAATATTTTTATTTATCGCCGTTATCGATCTTAAAAACGTATTTTTTTCTCTTTTTCAACACGATATGCCTCATAATGAGCGATGGGATCGCGATCGTGAGAATACATATCGCGCCGACGTCGGCAAGCCTCAGAAGCTTTAACACGACCCCCGAGATACCGCCGCTCTGATCGTCGGTTTGTGACACGGGGATTTTGTTATACTGCGCAAAATAGGTCGCATCCCCCGTTACGGTCGTCTTGACCTCGGGTGACCAGCCGATAAATTCGTAGGAGTATTCGGCAGACGCCGCCTTCGTGGGATCGTCCGGCACGGTGATCGTCGATCCGTAGGTGAATTTACCCGTGTAAAGAGTCATTCCGTCGGAAACGAAGGAAACCGTGTAAACTATTGCCGTGTATTCAACGCCGACCACGACGTCTCGCGCAGGCATCTTGAAGCTCGAATTGCTGATGATCTCCTTTGCCCCGTCGCTCGACTCGTAATAGATCTTGTCTATCCTTATTCCGGGCGACGCGTTAACAACGACGCCGATCGACTCGCCCGCAAGAGCGGTGGTCTTGTTAAGCCTTATCTCAACGCCGTCAAGCGTTGCGGCAGTAAGAGTGTATTCGGTTCGCATTGCGTAGCCTCTTCCCGCGGTCGCTTCAAACGACACGACCGAAGCGGAATCCGCAAGGATCTGATGCCTTACGTAGACCTTCTCCCCGCCGTCGGTATAAAATACGCGAAGATGCGAGGGATCGTCGGAGACGAAGGGGGCTTTGATCATAAGCTTCAGGTTAGCGCTTATCGCTTCCCCGCTCTCGTCAAGCGCTTCAAGTCCGAGCGTTGCGCCCGTGCGAATACGAATGGAGTCGACTCCCGCCCTTTTGAGAGCAACGGTCTCTGCAAGAGAAAATCTCATCTCTGCTCCGTCGGCGAGGCTTATCACCACGCCGTAGCTTCCCGATGCGCGCTCGATAAGGTTGGATATATCGTAGACCTCTACGCTTGAGTTAACGGCAAATATAAGATTGCCGTCGCTCCTGCGAACCTTGGCAATAAAGCCGTTCTTCGCGCTGACGAGGGGCTTTGACTCTATAAACTCTGCGCTGTAGGTCTTCGTGCCGCTCGCGATATCCACCTCCGGCTCACCCCAGCCGTAATCGTATTCGTAATATTCGAGATCGGGAAGCTCCGGCACGCCGGGATAGCTTGAAACGGTATTTTCGTCAACTACCCAGAATACCTCGTATTCCTGATCGTGCTTCGTAAATTTGGGATATACTGCAATATCAGCCTCGACCCTCGTGAGATCGACGGCGTTACCGTCAGAATCGGTCCAGCCGCAAAACTCGTAGCTATAGTCCGCGTCCTCGGGCTTTTCGGGCTTTTCACCGAGATAGTCGGCAGAAGTGCCCTTGTCGATCGTTACGGTATATAAAGCGTTCCTTTCATCGGTTGAGGAATACTCCTTGTCAAAGAAGGTCACCGTCACCGATTCGACGTTTTGATACTTTTTATTAACTGAAATTTGTACCTCAACGGGTACGTCCCCACCCGTGTAAGCTTCGCGGGGCTGGATTTCGCCATTTTTATAGGCTTCGATAAGCGCCTGCACGACAGCCGTGGGCTTATATTCCGCTACGGGATCGGGATTTAAAACCTCGCTCGGCTTGGTAACGGCGGTCGGCATTGTCGGCTCTTCCACCTCCTCGGGCATTACCGGCTCTTGCATATATTCGGGCATCGTCGGCTTCTCAACGGTGAGGTATTCGGGCTTTTCGGGCTCTGTCGGATATCCCTCAAGGGGCTTGGCATTGTTCTTATCCTCTATAAATTCCTGATTTTCAAGCGCCGCCGCAACGGGAGTACGCTTGTAATCCTCTTTATAGAACATACCTATTTTATAGGATGAATCGAAGTAGAAGCTTCCGTCAACGCTCTGTATCGGCGAATCGGAAAGCGCGTTTGCAATATAATAAAGCTGAGCAACGAGGACGAGATACTTCTCGTGCTTATCCTCGGTCATCATTATTCCTCTTATCTCGGGAATGCAGTAAAGGTTTTCAAGCGCACGGAGAAGATTTGCAAAATTATCTCTGAACGCATTGTAGTTCGTTATATAGTAGTTGTATTGACCTGCGGTATTATGTATATTAAAGAAGCCTGTGAGAAGATTTTTAAGGTTTTGCGTAGCCACTCCCGCCATATCAATGACGGCGGCATCACCGTCAAGGCGCTCGATTATAAGATCCTTTTCACGAATTACTCTGTCAACCGTGTCGCCCATTATCGCGCCGTAAACGGTTCTGTCGGGCGCGTTCTTGACGGAAATCGGGGTTTTCGTTATTTTGATTATTTCGAGCTGATATTTCGCCGTGTCGCGCTTTTCAAGATAGCTTTCGTAAGCCTCTATCTTCGCTTGGTTGTCCTCGGCGTAAGCAAGGTATTTCTGATACTCTGCGTTTTCCTTCTCATACTTTTTATACGCTGCGAGATAATCTGCGTATTTTCTGAGCTGCGCGAGATATTCGTCAAAGGATTCAAGATATGCGTTGTAAGCCGCAAGCTCCTCGCCGTAAAGCTTCATTTCGGAAAGATATTCGTTATAAAGCGCGAGAGCGGAAAGATATTCGGAATGCTTATCAAGATCGGAGAGGTATTTTTCATATTCGGCGCGCTTTTCATCGATAAGCTCCATAAGCTTCGGCGCGGATTCATAGGGGGCTTCGAGAAGCTCGTTTACTCTCTCCTCGCTTATAATGAAGCTCGATGCGTAAAGCACGGTCGCGGTGTCGGATTCGGATGCGTCTGTAAAATACAGAACGCGCGTCGTCTCGGTGAATTGCTTCGTCACTCCGTTGACGGTAGCCGAGATCGGAGTCCAAACCACCTCTGCCCCGTTCGATGCCGTGTAGCGATAGTTTGCCGCGCTCAGCTTAAGCGTTCCGTCCGAATAGTCCGACTTAACGACACTCGTCGGGATCGAGGAGTTATAGGAAAAAAGGAAATCACTCTCATAATGAAGAAAATCGCTCTCAACCTGCGAAAGCTCATATCCGAGATATTCCGCAAGAAATTCATCTGCATAAACGTCGGTTTTGCTTATCGCTTCGGAATATGAATAATCCTCTTTTGCAAATACCGCGCTCGTCGCAAGTATAGAAAAAGCGGTTATAACGATAAGCGCCGCGCATATAACACGCATCGCCCTTTTCATAGAGTTCTCTCCTTTCCTTAAATTTAAAATTATAAACAACATTTAAAATTATATCATCGGACAGAAAAAAAGTCAATAGTGAGAAAATATTATAAATGTTAATTTTACTCTTGACAAACAGATTTTTTTAGGTATAATATATATTGTTGAATTTAATACGGAGGCATAGCTCAGTTGGTTAGAGTACTTGCTTGACATGCAAGGGGTCAGTGGTTCGAGTCCACTTGTCTCCACCAAAAAATCCTCGTTCTTCGGAACGAGGATTTTTTTATCCAAACTCTACTCAAAGCGTTTCGGGATAATATTCCTTACGCGCGGCGGAAAGCACGTGCGCGTCGTGCTTTAAGATAAATTCCGACTCGGGATTTGTGAACCACCAAGGAGCGGTCATATATCCGCGCACAAGCTCGGGCGTGAGGACGGCTTTGCCGTGTGCGACGGTGGATTTGATATTATATTGCCCTGCGGTATCCCAAGAGGATGCGGTCGGGATCTGCTCGAATCCGTGCTTATCAAGAAGCTCGTAGGTGGAGATCGCCTTGTAACGGGGGTTATCGTGCGGAAAATCTGCGAAAAGTCCGTAATACCAGTTAGACTGCAAAACCGACTTCGGCATCTTGCTCACGAACTCGTCGGGCTTGTCCCAGCAATAGTCCGACCAGACCCAAGGACGCGTGCCGCGCTTCTCTGCCTCGTTGAAATAGAAATACGCGTCGTGCCACCAGAGGTCGCCCTGACGGATGTGAACCGCCTCGCGGAATTTCTGATTTCCTGCGTTCTCCTCGTCAAGTCCGAGATGGATAAACTCGGGCGTGTCAAAAAGCTCGATAACCTCGCCGATAAGGTCGGCGCAAACCTTGTAATACGTAGGAGTCGAAACCATACG
>JAZLEH010000146.1:0-1740 GCA_045615165.1 Eubacteriales bacterium
GAATTGTGGGCTCACCTATCGACTGACACATCTCCTTGAAGAGTTCTCTGTCTTCTGCTCTTTCAATGCTCTCGCTTTTTGTACCGAGAAGCTCTACGCGGCACTCCTTAAGAATACCCTTCTTTTCAAGCTGCATTGCAAGGTTAAGTCCGGTCTGTCCGCCGATACCGGGAACGATCGCGTCGGGGCGCTCGTATCTGATGATCTTCGCGATGTATTCAAGAGTAAGGGGCTCCATATAAACCTTGTCCGCGATAGTCGTGTCGGTCATTATAGTTGCGGGGTTGGAGTTGACGAGGATTACCTCGTATCCCTCTTCCTTAAGTGCAAGACACGCCTGCGTGCCTGCGTAGTCAAACTCTGCTGCCTGACCGATGACGATAGGACCCGAGCCTATAATCATAACTCTTTTGATGTCTGTTCTCTTTGCCATTTTCCTATTCCTTTCCGTTCATTACTCTATATTTTTTAATTTTTTATCTTCGTAAACAGTTTTTCCGTCATAGACGGTGAGAAGGCATTTTCCCTTGACCCTCTTTCCCTCGAAAGGAGTCGCCTTACCCATTGATGCAAAGTCCGTGGGATCAACCGTGTATTCCTCTGCTATATCAAAAACGGTGAAGCCCGCATCGGATTTCACTCCGAATCGCTCTCTCGGATTATCTGACATAAGGCGTCCGATATCTGCAAGAGTGAGGATTCCCTTTTCAACGAGGTCGGTATAAAGTACCGCAAACGCGGTCTCAAGTCCGACGACGCCCATCATACTTCCCATAAGTCCCTTTGACTTTTCCTCTGCCGAATGGGGTGCGTGGTCGGTTGCGATCATATCGATCGTTCCGTCGAGAAGTCCTTCAACGAGTGCGAGCCTGTCCTCTTCCGATCGGATAGGGGGATTCATCTTGAATCTTCCGTGCTCGCCGAGCATTCCGTCGTTCATCGTAAGGTAGTGGGGCCCGGTCTCACAGGTTATGTCGATTCCGTCGTGCTTCGCTTGCCTTATTGCCTCGACACTCTCCTTGGTTGATATATGGCAGACGTGGTATTTTGCTCCAGTCTCTTTGAGAAGCTCGATATCTCTCTTTATAGGGCCGTATTCGCTTTCGGAGCAGATTCCCTTGTGGCCGTTTTTCTTTGCGTATTCGCCGTCGTGGATATATCCGCCGTGGAGCAGGGAGTTGTCCTCGCAATGTGCCGCGATGATCTTGTTAAGAGCCTTTGCTCTCGTCATCGCCTCCTTCATCATATCCTCCGATTGAACGCCGCGTCCGTCGTCGGAAAATCCGATAACGTCCTTTGCCATACCCTCGAGGTCTGCCATCGTCTCACCCGCCTCTCCAACGGTTATCGTGCCGTAGGGGTAAACGGCTATGCTTGCGCCGTCCTTTATGAGATCAAGCTGAAGCTTAAGGTTCTCGACCGAGTCGGGTGTAGGCTTAAGGTTGGGCATCGTCATTACTGCGGTATAACCGCCTCTTGCCGCCGCCATAGAACCGCTCTTTATCGTCTCTTTATAAGAAAAACCCGGCTCTCTGAAATGTACGTGTACATCACAAAAACCGGGGAAAATAACGGTATTATCAATAACGGTAGCATCGAGAGGAAATACTTCACCCTTAAAAACGGAAAGATTAACGCCGTCGAAAAGCATATTCTGCATTTTCGTAACGCCGCCGTCGTATATCGTGGAGTTCTTGAAAATTATTTTCATACTCAATATACCTCTCTGCCTTTACTATA
>JAZLEH010000147.1:0-3281 GCA_045615165.1 Eubacteriales bacterium
AGGATGTCGTCGATTATCGGGGAATACGGGCGAAGCTCCTCAAGCGTTTCCGCATCGGTGGAGTAGCCCGTCTTAGTCTTCTTTTTCTTATAGGGGAGTCCGAGCGTAACGAAAAGCATCTCTCCGAGCTGCTTTGGCGAATTTATATTGAATTCTCCGCCCGCTCTGAAATATATACTCTCCGTAAGCTCGTCTGCAAGCTTGCCGAGCGCTTCGGAATATTCAAGCATTCCGTCCTTGTTGATCTTGAATCCCGTCTTTTCCATTCTTGCAAGAATGCTGACGAGGGGTAATTCAAGCTTGTCGAGTACCTCTTCAAGCCCGTCCTCGCGGATCTTCTTTCTCATCACGCCCTCAAGCTCGTATAGAATCTCGGGGCAGGGTGAGGATTCGTCGGGCGCTTTGCCGAGGAACATTGACGAAAGGGACGCGACCGTCGCCGCTCCGCTTCCGGGATTCAAAACGTACGCATAGAGGGAAACGTCGAGAAATAGGGTATCACATCCGGGAGTCGCTCCAAGCTTGTCAAGCTCGTGCCAGATAGCCTTTGCGTCAAAGCAGATTATCTCTCTGTTATCGAAGATATTCTTGACTTTTTCGATCGAATCGGCGTATTTTATGCATTTTTCGCCGTCGTAGAGGTATAAAACGCCCTCTTTAAGCGAGAGTGCGAATCTCTTGCCAATGCCGAGCACCTCGTCGGCCGTTGCGCCCTCAAAGCTTGCGCTCTCTGCTGCGGAGCAGCTTTTTTCGCTATTTTCCGCGCTCTGTCTGAGTCCGAATTTCGCAATAAAGGAATTAAGCTCAAGCTCGGTGAACTTTGCGTAAAGTCCCGCCTTGTCGATTCCCTCGTATTTAAGCTCCTCGAGAGTTACGCCAATGGGGGCGTGTATCTCGATCGTCGCAAGCATTTTTGAAAGATATGCGTTCTCCTTGTCGCGCAGGAGCTTCTCACGCACGCCCTTCGAAATTCGCTTGTCTTCTATATTATTATATATACCGTCAAGTGATTTGAAACTCTGTATAAGGGTTGCGGCAGTCTTTTCGCCAACGCCCGCAACGCCGGGGATGTTATCCGATGAGTCGCCCATAAGAGCCTTCATATCGACGAATTCCGTAGGCTCGATGCCGTATTTTTCGAAAAATTCGTCGCGCTTCATTCTAAGCGTGTCTTGATTGGTCGCAAGAAGCACAGTTACCTTGTCGTCAATGAGCTGAAGCAGGTCTCTGTCACCCGAGAGAACGTAGCTCTCGGTCGGCTCGTCGCACTCGTGCGCAAGCTTTGCAACAGTGCCCTGAATATCGTCCGCCTCATATCCGGGAAGCTCCATTACGTGGATTCCCATAAGCCTTAAGCATTCCTTTGCGTCTGCAAACTGCGAGAGAAGCTCCTCCGGGGTCGGATGCCTTCCTTCCTTATAATGCTCGTACGCCTTGTGTCTGAAGGTCGGAATCTTAAGGTCGAACGCGACCGCCGCGTAGTCGGGCTTTATCGCGTCAAGCTGCCTTGAAATTATGTTTATCATGCCGAATATGGCGTTCGTGTGCTTTCCGCTCTTCGTCGTGAGGGGGCGTACGCCGTAAAAGGCTCTGTTTATAATACTGTTTCCGTCTATTACGAGTATCTTTTTCATTCGGTAACCTCGTTTGCCTCTGCCGCGGGCGCGGTGTCGGGCGTCGTTTTCTCGTCGACCATCATAACGTCTGCCTCGGTGGGCATTGCTTCTTCAATGCGGATGTCGTCAATCGTTATCTGGTTTGCATCGTCTTCGTTCACGGTGGCGCTCTCTTCCGTCTCCGGCTCTGCCTCAACGTCAATAACCTCAGCCGCGTCGGGGATGGGATTCAGCTCGTTATCTCTTGCGTCGGATGCCGCCGCAACCGCCTTTGCAAAGGGGGACGTCTCGTCCTCGATGAGCCAACCGGTGAGAAGGATTCTTGAGGTGATGAACGCAAAGAGGGTGAAATAAAGCACCATTTCGTAAACGCTCATCGAGATCTGTTCTCCCTTTACGAAATATAAGAGAAGGGAGGGTATCGAATCGTACGCCGTAATAAGGGATGCGATAAAGCCGAACGCAACGTAGCATCTCCACCTTTCGCGTCCTATCGAAAGCCTCGTCTCGTAAAGGATGAAGAGGGCGGCGAATAAGCACGCCATAAGGTCAAGCACCTTCGCGGGCGAATTCATGGGCAGATCGTCGTTAAAGTAGAGGTATATCGAGTAGACCGCAAGGAATACTGCAGTGCATAAGCCGAGGTGTCCTCTCTCATAGCTTGCGTAGGATTCTATAAGCGAGTTGAGCGCGAAATGCGCCGCGGTAAGAACGGCGAGTAATATCAGAGCGATCATAAGCGCGACGATTATCTTCTGGGTCACAGCCTCGTCGGAGCTTCCGATCTTGTCAAGATATTTCGCGTAGTCGACTCTTCCCGAGATGGATTTTGCGAAATAAACGGTGAAGAATAAGAGCGCCGTCATAACGAGCCCGGAGGGAATATAGGTCGCGGGAGAGGTAAAATCGGGGATGAGCTTTATGCCCTTTCTTGCCGTAAATAAATAAGTAAGGAAGAAAATAACAGCTCCGACGACTATATAATCCGCAACGTTTATAAGCGTTTTTTGGTCAAAATAACCCGTAATAAGGTTAAAATCGTTAAAGAGCGCTATGCTTCGCATCGTCACCGTGGCGACGAGTATCAGGATAAATACGGGAAGATATACTCCGAAAAGCTTCAATTTGTTCTTCATTGATTGACAAATTCCTTCATTATATATTATATATAGCTGTAAAAACCGAAAAAAACGATATTCTGCATAGAAATAATATACCATAAATTTCTCGAAATTACAATACGTAATAAAATTTTGTGCAATATATACAAATTTTGGCTTTAAAAATCGTGAATGTTTTTTTCTAAAATTTAAAAAAATACTTGAAATTTAATGAATAATAATGTATAATATAAAAGCTTGATATGCGATGAAGCGGGAGGTGGCTGCCCTATGAGGCAGGGAATTTCCGTGGAGTATGTCCGATATTTAACCGGGCGAACCAAGATAAAGGCCTATTTATAGGCGCATTGTGTTCATTTTCGGTTCCGTTAGCCGCTGCGGATGGCTATCTGAACTGATTTTGTTAGGGCGTGTTTGATACGCCCGGCACGATGTGAAACTTCGCCCTTCTTAAACGGATCGAGCAATATCGTAAATTCGTAAAAGGAGGAAACCCAAATGGCACAGGGAAAAATCAGAGTGAGACTCAAGAGCTACGATTCAA
>JAZLEH010000148.1:0-2309 GCA_045615165.1 Eubacteriales bacterium
TACACCAACTTCGCATACCTTGACGTAGTTAATAACGATGCAGAGCCTGTTGAAGAGCTCAGATCGCAGATCGTTGACATTAACGTTGAGCTTACCAGAAAGAGAGAAGAGTTCGGCTTGCCGACTTCCGACTCTATTAAGGAAATGCTCAATACCGTTAAGGAAAAATATCCCGATTGGAATGAAAGGAGGAACTAATAATGGCTAAAGAAAAAGCCGCCATTCGAAACGATATGACGCGTTTTCAATGGACTCTCAATGAAATGAAGAAGAACAAAGCCGGCTATTTTATGGCACTTCCGTTCTTTATTTTGTTCTTCATATTTACGGTAATGCCTGTTATTCTTTCCTTTGTTCTCAGCTTTACCACCTTTAACCTTCTTGAATTCCCGAAGTTCGTCTTCATGGATAACTACATGAGACTTCTCCTTGACGACGATATCTTTATGACCTCTATCATCAACACTTTCAAGTTCTCGTTGATCACAGGTCCCGGTTCTTACCTTCTTTCCATGCTCTTCGCGTGGTTTATCAATGAACTTCGTCCCAAGATCAGAGCGATTATGCCATTGTTCTTCTACGCTCCTTGGATTTCCGGTCAGGTTTACCTTATTTGGACAATCTTCTTCTCTGCGGACCAGTACGGTTACGTTAATGCATGGGGTATGAAGCTCGGTCTTCTCACCGAACCTGTAATGTGGTTCCAGACCGAAAAGTATATTTTCCCGCTTATCGTTGCAGTTGCTTTGTGGACCTCTCTCGGCACCTCGTTCCTTACCTTTATCGCAGGTTTCCAGGTCGTCGATAAGAGTCTTTACGAAGCAGGTGCGGTTGACGGTGTCAAGAACCGTTGGCAAGAGCTTTGGTACATCACTCTTCCCACTATGCGTCCTCAGATGATGCTCGGTGCGATCCTCGCGATTACCGGCTCCTTCGGCTTCGGTGCCGTAATTACTGCACTCGTTGGCTTCCCGAGCCCGAACTACTGTGCTCATACTATAATGCACCATTTGGAAGACTATGGTAACTCCCGTTTCGAAATGGGTTACGCATCGGCGATTGCTACAATACTTTTCTTCCTTATGATCGGTGCAAATATGCTTGTTACGAAGATGCTCAGGAAGGTAGGTACGTAATATGGCTTTCCAGGATATTAAAGCAAAATACGTTCGCTACCGCAACAAAAGGCTCGCGAACAAGCCCCAATTCCAGCGTTCTATCAACCGTTCCAAAGGCGGCGACATCGGTATATTCGTAATGCTCGGCATCGTAGCGTTTATCATGGTTCTTCCCATGGTATACGCTATCTGCCAGTCGTTGAAGCCTCTTGACGAATTGTTCGTATTCCCTCCGCGCTTCATCGTGGTTAACCCCACGGGCAAAAACTATCAGGACTTGTTCAACCTTATGAACGAATCCTGGGTACCCTTCTCGAGATACATATTCAACACCGTGTTTATCTCGTTCTGCGGTACCTTCGGTAACGTAATCTTCGCATCCTATGCCGCTTATGCGCTTGCTAAGATAAAGTTCCCCGGCAGAAAGTTCCTTTTCTCGATGGTTGTATACTCTCTTATGTTTAACGCAACCGTTACCGGTATTACCAACTTTATTACCATGTCGCTTCTCGGCTGGGTTGACAGCTATTTGGCAGTAATCGTTCCTTCCTTCTGCTATACCTTCGGTCTCTACCTTATGAAGCAGTTTATGGAAACCTCGGTTAACGATTCCGTACTTGAAAGTGCACGTCTTGACGGTGCAGGTGAAAACCTCATCTTCTGGCGAATCGCAATGCCTATGGTTAAGCCTGCGTGGATCACTCTTATCATCTTCGTATTTAAAGA
This sequence comes from Eubacteriales bacterium, assembly GCA_045615165.1. GTDB lineage: Bacteria > Bacillota > Clostridia > Oscillospirales > CAG-272 > UBA1740. The sequence continues at coordinate 1,845 of JAZLEH010000148.1, forward strand.
TCTTTGGAATATGGGCTCGAGCCTTTATATCTACAGCGAACAGCTCAAGACCTTTAACTACGCAATCAGCCAGCTCGTTACCTCCGGTATCGCTCGTTCCGGTGTATCGGCTGCGGCAACGGTCGTTATGATGATCGTTCCTATCACGGTATTCATTATCACTCAGAGCAATGTCATTACTACAATGTCTGCTTCTGGTATGAAAGACTAAAAGGGGGAAACTGTATGAAAAGCAAACTTACAAAAGTGCTTTTGATCGGTATCGTACTGATCATGCTTATAGGCACTATCTCTGCAAGCGCAATTACCCCCTATACCACCTATACTTACGACTACGACGGCTTTATGCAGATGAGCCCCGATGCCTATACTCCCGTTAAGGTTATCGATACTCGTACACTCGTAAACTCCCTTTCCGAAGAAGGCGGTGCGAGCGATAATGCAAAGCTTAAATATGCAAGCATC
>JAZLEH010000149.1:0-6455 GCA_045615165.1 Eubacteriales bacterium
TACGATCCGACTTGTGGGGGCAACCATCTTTCTGTACTTAGTGCCCTTCTCGGTTGCGGAGGTCTCAAAGAGTGCGGAGATAACTCCGTCAGCGGTCTCGTCTGCGGCGATTCCACAGCTAAGCGAGAATCCGATTATATAAGCGTGTCTGAGCGCGCCCATGGGTGACTCGATCGCCTTTTCCTGATTTGCGGTGGTGTTAAGCGCGATAAGAACGTCCTTATCACTATACGACATAGCGTCGATACCCGCCTTCATATAGAACGCGTCAACCGCATTGATGGTGCGAGCGATGTAGTTAACCGTGTTAACAGTAGCCTTATGACCGCCTGCATCTACTGCGGTTCTCGTAAGGGTAATATCTCTGCCGAGAAGTCTTGAATCCTTATCAAGAGCGACGGTGTAGGAAAGAGTCTTCGACTCACCTGCCGCAAGGCTTACGTTCCACGAAAGCTCGTATCCCGAAAGAGCCGCCTCACCCGAAACGAGGTAGGTGTTTGCGGGCATAGTGTCGGTTACGGGGATATCGAGCGCGGATGCGCTGTTGTTAGTAACCTTGATGGTGTAGGTGATCTTATCACCGATGGAAACGGTAGTCGAGGGGCGGAGAGAAATATTCTTCTCAACCGAAACGCCCTCAAGCAATATGGGAGTATCCTCTTCGCCGATCGCGCTCTTCTTGTAGCCCTCAGCCGCAAGAGAGAATGCGTAAAGCGCGTTAACTACGGGGATCTCATTGCTGAGCGCGTAGTTTGAAATGCTGTAAGATCCGCTTGCAAGCTTCTCTCCGTTCTTACCGTAAACGACGATGCTCATAACCTCCTTGATATCGGATGCAGAGATCGCGCTGTACTTATAGGGGATAACGCCGGTTCCATTAACGGTAGCCGCGGTAAGCTCGGTGGGCTCTGCGGTGATCTTGCCGTAGTAGCCGTCATAGCTTATTTCAATCTTTCCAACCTCGCCTGCCTTATCCGAAAGGAGATAGAGCATGAATGCAGGCTGGGCGGAGTTTACGTTATACGCCGCGCCGTAAAGATAAGCGCCGAGCGAGTCGATATTACCCTTGTAATCTCCGATTACGTCAACGTTATAAACGCATCCGCAGTCGATATGAGCGGAAAGAGCGTTGATTGCCGCCGCGTTATCCTCGCCGTTTGCAAGCTTGTACGCCTCGTTTGCGTAGTTAAGAAGGTTGCAAACGAGCTGTGATTCCTCACTTCCGCAAGCAAAGCTCTCGGAAACCGCGTTACAGTAGGAGAGAACGTTTACCTTGATCTCATAAGCGAGAGTGTGAGTAACGCCGCCAACAGTCACCTCGATTGCCGCATATTTGGGAACGTTAACGTCAATGTCACTGTTCGCAACGGCGAAGCTAAGCTCGTGGTATACCTCGTCACCAATGGAAACGAGTCTTACGCCCTGCGTGCATTTGCTCGTAAGCTCCTTGTCGGTATAGAATCCGACGAAGCTTACGTTATCAAGCGTTTCTGCGGGAACGTAAATATTCATATAGTAGTTCGTAAGGAGGGACATATTGTATCTGATTCCCTCGATAGAAGCGGCAGGTCTTGCCGCGCCCTCGTTAACTGCGAAGCTGTTAACCTTGCCCGCAACGATTATAAGGCTATCAGCCTCCTCGCCCTCGGTAAGGTTATTCTTCACGGGATATTCGATAGCATACCAGCCGTTCGTCGGTTCGGAGTACGAAGCAACCTCACTTCCCGCGAAATAGGACTCAACACCGAGAAGCTTGCCCGACTCGTCATTGAATTCAACCTCTACGATAGCGGGACGGATAGTTATCGAATTATCTCCGCGCGCTCTTACTACCTGAACCATTTCAAACGTAAGATTCGTTACGGGAGTAAATACCGACTTATCTGAGCCAACGTTCCATTCCCACGCGGAAAGGTTCGAATAGTCGCCCTTTATCGCGCCGTATTCACCTGCCCCAAGAGCGCCTGCGTCAATTACGGGAATATTAGTTATATCAAGTCTTTCGGAATAGATATTTTCTCCGTTTACGTCAACCCAATCAATCGCGAACGAGTTGCCGTTGGGGGATATGTAGTTTTTATTATACAGAACGTCATCGCATTCGGAGATTTTGCCTTTTCCGCCGTTTGCCATAAACGTTTTTATGCTGTTTTTGACGTCTTCATCCGGAGTGTAGCTGAGGTAACCGTTCAATGCAACGTTGTCAATACCCATTGAGAAGTAATATTCAGCTCCTCCGTTTGCCGTAGCCGCAGGAATGGAGAAATTGAATCTTTCAAGCATGGTCTTTTTGTATTTTGCGCTACTATATCCGTAACCGTCGGTGTTGGAAACATCTCTTGTGATTGCATAATTACCGTCAACGTATCCATCGATTTTTATTCTGTTCTTATAACCGTTGCTGGTCGACATCTCAACTCTAGGGGTGGAAATTACAAGCGTAATATGATTCCAATATCCAACCTCGTTAGAGAGGGGATAATCCACGCCTTCGTTATACGTCGTATTAGACGATAGATACCATTTTCCTTCGTTTTGGATTATGTATATGGCAAGCGTTGAAGGACCTACCTTAGCGGTTTCGCTGGAAAATCCAAAGAAAGCAGTGCTTAAGGTAAAGTTGTTCGGATAAGAAAGCTTTGCCTTATCCTCTTTTCCGGCTGCAACCACTGCATCCCAAGTATCGTAAGTAACCGTTACTCCATCCTCAACGACGAAATAGTAATTCGCCTTCAAATCAAAATCAACAACGAGATAGTCATCAGCCTTCGTAAATACTAAATCCGGGAAGGGCTGAGAGCTGGGGCTGGAACTATTATAGTTCATAACAGCCATCGTAGCAGCATTATCATTGGTAGTTGTCGTTGATTTCTTTGTGAAATCAAGATACTGATTTTTTCTTCCGTCAACGGTTTGATTTTTGAGAGTTATCGAGCCGCGAGAAGCGAAATTGGTTGTATAAATCATACTCTTTCCGCCGGCAACGTTAGGATAAAACGTTCCGTCTTTGCCGTAGATATTGTCGGTATGGTTATCAAAATCCATATAACCGGCAGTTGCATTACCTACGACAAGGTCTTGCACTACGGTTGCCGCAGAGGAAAATACTGCGAAAACAGAACCGACGAGCAAGCAAACGCTCATTACAACTGCTAAAATTTTAGTAGTTCTTTTCATTTTTTTCTCCTTTTGATTTGGTCGATAGAAAATCGCGGGCGGATAACCTTTCCCAATCAGTTATGCTTTGTTTTTGTTTTTACTCGCCTAGATTTTCTATTTTTGCTATTTATTTTAATAACTATTATATATTATACGCAAAATGACACGTGCGGGCGTGCCATTCTATTACTTTTTTGCGACATCTTTTGACCTTGGCACCTCAATTGGCTTGATTGAGACGGTATTCGCATCTCTCCTCAAGGCGATCACCGCAACGCCCACCATTCTTGTAACGATGAGCGCGAGCCCGATATAGTGGAAATAATACATTTCCTCGCCGCCGATAAAGACTCCGATAATAATCGTTACTAGGGTGGAGACTCCGCTGAAGGCAGACATCGTTGAAACCTGCATTTTCGAGAGGCAATAGTTGTTGATTCCCGTCGCAAGTATCGTTGAGATCACGCCGAGGAAGACGAATCCGATCATATTCTGCAGATTGAAATAGGGCTTGAAGTAATCAAGGATCGTGCCGTTTATGAGGTGGCGAACGATATTTACGGCGTTGAATATCACAGCTCCGAGCATGCAGGAGGCGTAGGTTATCTCCATCGCGGAGAACGCCTTAGTCGACTTGCGCGAAAATACCGCGAAAAGGGGGTCGACAATTATAGCGAGGAAGAGGAAAAGTATTCCCCAAATACTGTTTTTGCCGTCACCCGTGTCGGTTTTTACCGAAATATATATAACGCCGATGATACCCATCGCGAGGAATATCTTCTGAAGGAGGGTGCTGTTCTCTTTAAGGACGATCATCTCCGCAATGCAACAGGTTATCGGAACGAGGGAGAGAATGACGGCGGTCGTAATATTAGTCGTCATAGATATGCCGAGCGTTTCGAAGAACATATAAAGCACCGGCTCAAAGAGCGCGGCAAGGAGCAGGCAAGGGATGAACTGACTGCGCCTTCCCTTCGTGAAGATCTCCTTGACGCCGAGATCCATTTTTATGACCTTCGCCGTTTTGAGAAGCCACATCACGACGAGCGACATAAGGAAGCGGAGCGCAAGGATATCCAGCACGTCTGCGTTCTCGTTAATAGAGGAGGTGAAGAACACCGAGCTTCCGTAGATAACGTATTTGAAAAATGCCAAAAGATATGGAATTATCATAATTTTTTCAGCTTTCGTATTGACAGGTTGATGTTTGACGTGTATAATTATATCGCGGAATATTGTCATTTTCAAGCCAAATACACGGAGATTAACGCCATTTTTTGACTAGATTTTTATGGAGAGGTGAGCCTATGCAACCCATATTTAACATAATGCGCGAGCGCGATAATCAGCTCTTCTGGAAGAGCTATCACAACGACAAGGCGGTCCTTCAGTTTCACTCGCAAATAGAGCTTTATTTCATTGACGAGGGCGAAATGGAGTCGTGGGTAAACGGTCATTACAAGCTCCTTTCCGCCGGAGAAATGTCGGTCGCCTTGAGCTATGACGCGCACTCGTATAAAACGCCCGTGTCATCCGCGTCAAGCGTTCTTATCATTCCCCCGCATATATGCGAGGATTTCATCCACGCGACGAGCGGCAAAAAGGCAACAAACCCCTTTATAACCGATAAGGAAAGTGTCGAGAAGATCAAGCGCTTCATCAAGGAAATTCAGCGCGAGGATATAAACAAGATCGAGCAGCTCGGCTACATATACGCCATCCTCGGCATCGTTATGGATAACGTTTTCCTTGAAAAATCTGCCGAGCCGACAGATACCGCGCTTTCATCAATGCTTCTCTTTTATATTAACGAAAATTTCAAAAACGGCATAACCCCCGCGCAGATCGCCGCGCACTTCGGCTATAGCCAAAGCTATATTTCGCGCTACTTTAAGTCCTGCTTCAACATTACCCTCATCAAATATCTCACGATAATTCGCCTTAAAAACGCAATTATGCTCATGCACGAGGGCAAGCACAGCACGACCTATTGCAGCCTTGAAAGCGGATTCTCCTCGATGAGAACCTTCTACCGAACCTTCTATAACGAGTTCGGCTGCTCACCGAAGGAATATATGCAAAAGAACGTATAATAACTAAGGGAGGCAGCGCCTCCCTTTTCTTTTTCGTAAATATATTAAACGAACACGGGTCTTATCTGCCGCCCCTCAGTCATTGCCGTAAACGCCTCTCCCATCCGCGAGAAATCCGCAACGAGCGAATGCGGCTTGCCCATCGGGTCATCCTGCTTCATCGGCAGAAAATAAACCGACCGCCGCGTTATAAGCTTTGCAATATTCGCAAGGTTTTGCGACATTGCATCATTCGTCGCAAGGGCGACGAGCAAGGGTCTGTCACACCGAAGATGCGCCTTTGCCGCCATCGTCACGGCGGTATCGGTTATGCCGTTTGCTATCTTGGCGAGGGTATTTCCCGTCATTGGCGCAATTATAAGATAATCGAGAGGATTTTTCGGCCCTAGGGGCTCTGCATCTCTAACCGTGTGAATTATTTCGCGGTGGGTGATATCAAAAATCGTCTTGCGGAGCTTCTCCGCTTCGTGGAAGCGCGTGCTGGTCGAAAATGCGGCATCGCTCATAATCGGCTGAATTTCATACCCCTCGGCAACCATTCGGCGAAGCTCGATAAGCGAGGCGGAAATCGTGCAAAACGAACCGCACATTGCATATCCGATCATTTCCCGAATCCCCCTTCGACAAAGCGTTTTACCGCCTCGGCATACGCCGCGCCCGCACTCTCGGGGAACATTCGCTCGGGCAATGCGGGTAGCTTTTCAACTCCGTCAACACCCTTAAAGTTATCACCCGACGCAAGCTCGATAAGCCGCGTTCCGACGGGCAATCCGCCGCAGAAAATATCGCTCATATCCTTTGGCGCGGTGTTGACGATGATATCCACGCCGAGAAAATCCGACACACTCTCCCCCATTGAACAAACCGACACCGAATCGATTCCGCACTCTCCAAGGTCAACGCGTGTGAGCATCTTCGAGGTATAAACGCGGAGCTTCGCCCCGATGAAAAGCAGAATCCGCGCAAGCGCAGAGCCTATTCTGCCGTAGCCGATAATGCCGATGCTCATATCACTGACCGAGAGCTTTGAGGTCGTCAAAATATATCCAAGCGTGCCAAGCGCGGTGAGGTAAGCGTTATCGGCAAGAAAGCTTTCATCTTCGGCAAGGTCAAAAAAACTGCCGCCGCTCTCCAAAACCGCCTTTTTATATCCGTCAGGCAAGGAGTAACCGACGATAAGCGAATCCCCGTCAAGCTCGGATA
>JAZLEH010000150.1:0-4849 GCA_045615165.1 Eubacteriales bacterium
TGATAAGAGTGATCCACGCGGGTTTAACCATCGGCATAGCGATCTTCCAGAAGATGAGGTTTTCACCTGCACCCTCAAGACGAGCACTTTCAAGAACCGAGTCATTAACCGAAGATTCCATAAACTGCTTCATAAGGTAAAGACCGAGCGTTGAACCCCAAGCAGGGATTATAATTGCAAAGTAGGTATCTACCATGTGGAAAGCACTCATCAAAATAAAGCTACAGATCGCAGTAACGGTCTGGTGGAACATAAGCGAGGTTCTTACCATTCTGAACATTCCCTTACCGCCGGGGAACTTGATCTTCGCCATAGCGTAAGCCGCTAATGACGCTATAAACAAGTGTCCAACCGTACCCGAAATCGAGGTAAATACAGTGTTAAATATGTATCTCGAGAAGGGAACCATGTTTCCGCTCATAAGCGTAAACAAATCTTTAAAGTTATTAGGTGTCGGATTTACGACGTAGAAACGAGGGGGGAACATCCACAGCTCGTCGAGAGGCTTTATCGACTGAATAACGCAGTAATACATAGGAATGAACATAAACGCTCCGAGTATTACGAGTATAAAGGTTATTCCCGCGTCGCCTCCGGCAGATCTCGCAAATACGACTTTATGTTTTCTTGTTCTTAACTTTGCCATATTACGATCCCACCTTCGAAATTATTTTCTTTACCACGGAGTTAGCGCCTACCATTATAACGAACAGTATAACCGCGATAGCCGAGGCATAACCTGTTTCAAATCGGCTTCCTCCGTAGTCGTTCAGGTGATGGACTATCGTATGAGCCGCATAGTCAACGGAAGGGAATCCGCAGAGTGCGTCAACGACAGCGCCAAATCCGAATGAGCCTGTGATTGACATAATAGCACCGAACATAAGCTGATCCTTCATATTCGGAAGAGTTATGTAGTAAAGCTCCTGCCATCTGTTACGAACGCCGTCAACCGCGCCCGCCTCGAACTGCGCCTTATCAATACCCTGCAAGCCCGCGATAAACGCAAGGAAGGAGGTACCGAGCGAGGTCCAAAGAGCAACGATTATACAAAGCGGCATTACGTAGTCTGCGTCCTCGAAGAAGGCGATCTCGGTATCGATCGCTCCCATTTCAAGAAGCATTGCGTTTGCCCAACCGTAACGGTCAGACGAGAAGAGCGTTTTCCAGATAAGGTACGCGTTACCCGAAATAGAGGGCGCGTAGAATATAAGAGTTACGACCGCTCTTATTTTTGGTGAAAGCTCGTTAATGAACCAAGCTACCAAGAACGACATTATGTAGGAAACGGGTCCTACTATTGCCGCAAATATCAATGTATTCTGACAAGCTATAATAAAGATATCGTCATCAAGGAAAAGTCTTATATAGTTATCGGCTCCCACGAAGTCCGGTATCTGAAGAAGGTTAAAGTTTGTCAAACTTAACACCGCGGAAAGAACTACGGGCAGTATGGTAAAGCAAGTAAAAATTATCATAAAGGGAGCAACCATTAAGTATGCCGCTTTATTTCTTTTTATTTCATGCCATGTCCACTGCGCTTTGGTCATTTCATTCCGTGCCACAGCTTGCTTTTTTTCTTTCTTTTGTGACATGAGTCATTTCTCCTTCAATTTATTTCTTCATATTTATATATGATTACTTGTACTGCTCATACTCTTTGAGTCGAGAAGCCGCTGCGTTAAGCTTTGCAGCCGCCGTGCCGAAGAGATCCTTATTAAGCTCAATAAGCTCCTCTGCGTATATCTCGAGCTCGCCGTAATCCTCGGTATTGTAATCGCGGATTTCCTTAAGAACAGTATCTACCAAGGAATCATAGCTTGAAGAATAGCTTTCACTCTCGCGAGCCTCCTCAAGAGCCGCTTCGGCCTCCTGCATACGCTTAATAGCAAGCGTTGACTGCTTTAATTCCTTATCAAGAGTTTCAAGTCCGAACTCGTCGCGCTTTCTCGTAATTTCTTCATTTATATAATCTATATAACCGAGAAGGCTTTCAACGGGGTTAAGGTTGTCGTTGTACGCATCAAGGAATGCGAACTTTGTGTAACGACCGATAATGTATGCGCCGGGGTAGTTAGGTATTGCCGCAAGGTTGTTGAACTGCTCTGCAATACGTGAGTATTCCTGACGTGTCCAAGGCAAGCTTTCAAGAGCTACCTTATTTGCAGTTGCGTGCTTAGCGGAAGGACCGAGAATAGCAACCATTTCGTTAGAGTAGTCTATCTGACATTCCTCGCCAACGTACCACTTCATAAATTCCCATGCGTTCTCTGCCTTCTTCTGAGCAGCCTCGTCCTTACGATCGTAAGCGATCATAACTACTGCACTGACACCCGATACCGAGTCGTTGTTTATGTTACCCTCTTCGTCGGATATACCGGGAAGCGGATAGAAGGACCAAAGACCCTCGATCTCGGTTGCGAATACCTTAAGCTGGTTGTAAGTACCTGTATAATCTGCAAAACCGATAGGCATTTCACCTGTTCTGAAACGGTTTGCAAAGTCGTACTGATAAGGGAAGGAATACATCGTGAACATTTCACACATTGACTCAAACGCAGTAAGAGCAACGTTGGAGTCGAGGTTTATTCTCATTCCGCTATCTGCAAAAAGCTCACCGCCCATCTGATATATAAAGATGTTGGAATCCGAACTCATTGCGATTTCCATATTGTTTGCCTGAAGCACAGGGATAGTTTCCTTAACGTCGTCCCAGGTCTTAGGCACTTCGATGTTAAGCTCTGCAAGGATATCCTCACGAACGAACATCATCGGGAAGCCCTGAGTCTCGGGGAGTCCGTAGCAGTGCGGGTCTTCCTGAGGTCTACCTGTTCCGCAATCCTCGTGGCCCTGATTTTCCTTATGAGATCCATCCTTACGGGTTATAGTTTCACCCGCACACTCGATCTCAAGAACCATCATTGCCTCTTCGTTGAAGTTCTCTCTGACTTCGTCAAAGCCTTTCATTTCCTCAACGGGAGCAAGCGCTCCACGGATAGCGTAGTTAATAACGTCTCCCGAGCCAAGTCCGAGATATACGTCAGGTCCCTTCTTTGCAAGAATTGAGGGAAGAAGCGTTCCGCCCGCAACAAGCTTAAGGTTTACGGTAATACCGGTCTCCTTGGTGAAGTTGTTGTTGATAAGGTTTCTGATAACCTGAGACTGATCACGTCCGTATGCAAGCCATACCTCAACGCTCTCCTCAGTCATCTCATCCTCTTCGGTAAGAGCACCCATACGGTCGTAGTTTCTGAAGAAGCTCTGGAAGAATCCCGTAAGCTCGTGCCATACCGAAGCAAAGAAGCCTGCTCCTGCCTTGGGAAGCTCTGCTTCACTGCTCTGTACCATAATATAGTCGAGCTGCAAGGGCTGAGTCTTCGCATCACCGAGCCAAGTACCGAGCGAACCGATATAGGTCTTAAGCTGTGTAAGGTTCTTAGCAACCTCATCCTCATCGGTACTCATATCGTGGAGAAGCTTTGAAACGTTTTCAAGCGTTGCCGTCATCGAGCTCTTCTGAGAATCCTTAAGAATGGTATCGATGATACAAAGCTCTTCATCGGGCTTCGAAACTGCGATCTCCTCGTACTGCTCGTACATATCACTCATCGTATCGGGAAGAGTGCGGTAGAAATTATATTTTTTAAATTCGTCGGGGGAGGTACCCGTTACTTTCAAAATAGCAAGATAGTCAGCGTTTATCGCGTCAAGAACGTTTTGAACGCGGCTTACTATAGTGCCCATCGCTCCAAGCGACACTTCAAGGCGGATGGTGTACTGAACACCCTCTTTGAAGTAGAATTCAAAATTGGTGGTTCCGTCGGAAAGGTAAGACGTCTGCCAGTTATCATTGTAGTTAAACTTAAGACGCGTAGCCTCTTCGAAGGGAATACCGTTGTAATATCCCTTTTCGCCCTCATTTACCGTTTCATCACTGTAAATGTAAAGCACACGGGAGGTTGACATACCCTCAAGCACGTTCTGCTTGTATCTGGTAGCGAAGCTGTACATACCGCTCTCGCTTACCGTAAAGTCGTATTCGATCCACTGACCTACGGTCTGCCACTTTTCACCGCCAACCGTGTTAAGATAAGTCTTATTGGTTGCAACAGGAGAGTTAACAGCACTCGTGGTATCCGCCAACGGATATACCGTCTGGTCGGAAACGCCCGAGAAATACTCAGCCTCGATCTTAACCATACCGCTACCCTTGCTTTCCTTATCGTAGCCATTCTTGGTAAGATAAGTGCTGTAGCTGTCATAAGCCTTTGCGGGAACGAGATCGAGCTTCGAGATAACGACGGGCTCGTTTACGCCATCAAGCGTAAGAGTTACCTTGCCATCGTCATCGGGACCAATAACTATCGTGAAGGGCTCCTGAATAAAGCCGTTAGCGTCCTTGAATATGTAGGTGCTCCACTCGGGAGTAGTGCTAAGACTTTCTCTTATCTCGTTGTTGTCTATATCCGCGGTAAAGAAACGAAGCGTGTACTTTTCTACGAACGCGGTGTTCTTCTCGGACCAAGCTTCAGGATACGCGCATACCAAATAGGTGTGCTCCTTATCCTTCTTCTCGATCTTCTCGAGCTTCGCATCCTTAAAGCCTGCATCCTTTGCCTCTGCAAGAATTGCCTCACCGTCCATCTTAGAGGTGATCTCAAGTCTTGCCTCGGGGTAAGGAGTAGACCAATACTTCGACATACTGATGTAACGAGCCTCAGCGAACGGAACCTCTCCGTTTACGAGGAATATTCTCTCAACGTCCGCAGACTTGTTGTTGAAAGGATAGTACTCGATGTACATGTTGTACTTTGCAGCGGTCGTAATATCCTTGATATCCCAAGTTACC
>JAZLEH010000151.1:0-4165 GCA_045615165.1 Eubacteriales bacterium
TGGCCTCCGACTTTGACAACCTCAAGCTTGGCGTAGGTCATACCCCGTTGCAGGTTGCGTGCGGATTGCTTGTTGCAATCATCGTCTCGACGCTTTATATCGTAATAGGAGATATTCCCACACCGTAAATCTCAAAGCAAACTCCGCTTGCGCTGAGTTTGCTTTTTTGAAATAAAATCTGGAGAAATAAAATGTACGACGAGCTTACCGAGGTTGACATAAAAAAGATGGAAGAGGAAATACTCTACCGCGAGAGCGTTTTAGCACCAAAGCTTGGTGCGGAGCTTCAAAGAACGCGTGAGTTTGGCGACCTCTCCGAAAATGCCGAATATAAAGAGGCAAAGCGCGAAAAGCGCAAAAACGAGGGACGCATCCGCTATCTCAAGAATATGATAAGAACGGCAAAGGTTATCGAGATCAAAAAGGATGACGACAAAGTCGGACTCTTTGACCGTGTTAAAATTTTCAATGAAAAAATGGGCGCTGAGAAGGAGATCCAAATCGTGACGACTCTTCGCCAAAATGCGCTTCTCGGCTACGTCAGCAAGGAATCCCCCCTCGGCAGTGCGATAATGGGGCACAAGGTTGGCGACCGCGTGCTCGTCAAGGTCAGTGACACGATGAGCTATTACGTGGTTATAAAAGAGCTTTCCAAGGGTGAGGATAACGAGGAGCTTCCGATCAGCGGATATTAATTTAACGAACGGAGAATACTATGGCTGAAATAGAAATTTCCGACATTAACAGACGGGCGAATGAGTCGCCCGAGAGACTCGTAAAGGAATCGGAGGCGAGGTATAAGAGCTTCGTTTCAGAGGTTGCCTCGCGCATCGCATCCGATGAAAAAATAAGAATAGTGCTTCTTGCAGGGCCGTCCGGCTCTGGCAAGACCACAACCGCAAACCTCCTTGCCGACGGTATACGCGCGCTTGGGCTTTCAAGCTCGGTTATATCTCTCGATAATTTCTATAGGAACGCAGACGACCCCGCTTACCCACGCCTTGAAAACGGAGACCGTGACTTTGAATCGGTCGATGCGCTCGATATCGGAATGATAGAGGGCACGCTCGCCCAAATAGCGGACGGCAGAGATTACGAAATACCCTATTTTGATTTCAAAGAGGGTAGAAAGACGAAATTCACAAAGCACCCGGGAATTTCACACGGATGCGTTATAATAGAGGGGCTTCACGCCCTCAATCCGAAAATCTCGGAGCATTTACCGACCGAGAGGGTGATAAGAATATTTATCAGCGTCTCGACCAATATTAACGACGGCGAAAGCAGAATCCTCTCGGGAAGGAAGATGCGCTTCGTGCGAAGGATGGCGCGTGACAGCGTTTACCGCGGAGCGGACGCCGCGCAAACTCTCGCAATGTGGGAGAACGTTCTTCGCGGAGAGGACGCGCACCTTTACCCATACAGGCATCTTGCGGATATCGACTTCAACACCTTCCACGAGTACGAGCCGTGCGTGATGAGAAAATTCGCCGAGCGGCTGATATCCCCCGAGCTTGCAAAGAAGAGTGAATACGCAAGGACCGTAATATCCGCGTTAACTAAGGCAGTGCCGATAGACAAGGCGCTTGTGCCTGCCGATTCGCTTATGCGCGAATTTATAACAGGCGGCATATACGAAGAATTTTATTGACACTTGCACTGAAAAGGAAAGTTTACATTATGAAGAATTACAGACAGCTTGAAATGAATGCAAAAACCAATCATCGCAAGGAGGAATACAAGTATTTCGTCGGAACTACACTTAAAAACCCGCTTGAGTACAGTATCGGCGAGAAAATGGTGTTTAAGATCCGAGTAAAATATATGGACGACTATCTTGATATTCCGTATATCTCATATACCCTTATCAGCGACGACGGACAGAATGCCGCGGGATATATTGAGAAGAGCGAGGACGGTTGGTTCTATATCGAGGCTTCAATGTCAAAAAGCGGCTTCGTTTATATTCAGGCAAAGGCGTGCGATGAAAACAAGTGTCTCATCGAGGGTATCTCCGTGTTCAACGGAAGCGCAGGCGCGGATGTAAACAATCTTTTACGCGCTACCGAAACTCCGAGCGATTATTCGAAGTTCTGGGACAAGCTTATCTCCGAGGTGGAGGCGACCGAGCCCGAGGTTATCTATTGCCGTAAGATAGAGGATGATAAGCACCCCGATTTTGAAATGTACGATATGCGCATCAAAGCTCCCCGTAATGACTACGTGGCGGCGGCGGTTGCGTATCCTAAGGGCGCTGAGAAAAACAGCCTTAAGATAGCGATGGGATTCCAGGGATACGGAATCCGTCCCGTAAGCCCGAAGCCGCGCAAAGGATTCTTCAGCGTTATGATAGGAGCGCACGCGATGCCGAATGATAAGCCGGAGGAGTTTTACGAGGAGCTTCGCAATAACGCGCTCAGGGGTTACGGATACGACGAGGAAGAGAACAAAGATCCCGACACCACCTATTGGGCAAAAATGATGCTCCGCGATCTTCAGGCGGTTCGCTTCTTCAAAAATCACGAGCTCGTCAATGCAAGCGAATTTTATTTCGTCGGAAGCAGTCAGGGCGGAATGCAGGCTTGCAATATGGCGGCGCATACGGGCGTTGCCACCGCGGTTATTCTTAATGTGCCGTGGCTCTCCGACATATACGGTCACGAAATATGCGGAAGAAGAGAGAACAAGATGCCAAAGGGGATCGGCGTTACCTACTTTGACACCGCCGTTGCGGCGCAGTATTTGAAATGCCCCGCGTATATAATCGCAGGTCTTGGCGACGTCACCTGTAACGCAAGCACCGAAATGGCGCTCTTCAACTCGATAAATTCGCAGAAATATATGGAGTTCTATCAGAATAAGGTGCACTCATTCACTATCCCGTGGGACAGAAATATGTATCCTCTCGGCGACGAGAGCCTCGCGGGCAGGTTCGAGGAGCTCACAGCAGAATATTACGAGTACGACTGATCGAATTATATTGCCCCCTTGCCGCTTGGCTTTCGGGGGCAATTTTTTTGACTAAAACGCCGTATATACAAAAGTTTTAATATTGACAAAATAATATCGTGTGTGATAAAATAAAAGGAAAGCGGTTAAGCCGCCACATACGAAAATTAAACCGAAAAGGATTCTTATGGCAGACTTTAGTAACGAAATAAAAAGAAGACGAACCTTCGCTATCATATCTCACCCCGACGCGGGTAAAACGACTCTTACGGAGAAATTCCTTCTTTACGGAGGCGCTATCCAGTCAGCAGGCTCGGTAAAGGGCAAGCAGTCGGATAAGCACGCCGTTTCCGACTGGATGGATCTTGAAAAGCAGAGGGGTATTTCGATAACCTCGTCCGTGCTTCAGTTTGAATACGACGGATATTGCATAAATATACTTGATACCCCGGGTCACCAGGACTTCTCCGAGGATACCTACCGTACTCTTATGGCGGCGGACAGTGCGGTAATGGTAATCGATGCGGCAAAGGGTATAGAGCCGCAGACGCGTAAGCTCTTCAAGGTCTGTGCAATGCGCGATATTCCGATCTTCACATTCATCAACAAGATGGACCGCGAGGCGAGAGACCCGTTCGACCTTCTCGACGAGCTTGAAAGGGAGTTCGGAATCGGAACTTATCCTATGAACTGGCCCATCGGATGCGGTCAGAAGTTCAAGGGCGTTTACGACCGTGAGGCGCGCTCCATTCTTTCGTTTGACGATTCGCACAGAGGCCGCGACAGAATACGCGGTATTGACTGTGAAATAACCGACACCGCAAAGCTTGACGAGCTTATCGGTGAAAATATGAGAGTTGAGCTCTGCGAGCAGGTTGAGCTCCTTGACGGTGCTTCGTTTGACTTTGATCTTGAAGCGGTAAGACACGGTAAGCTCTCTCCCGTATTCTTTGGCTCGGCGCTTAACAACTTCGGTATCGAGCCTTTCCTCGTTCATTTCCTTAAGATGACGACCTCCCCCCTCCCCAGAATCGCGGGCGGAGAAACGATAGATCCGTTTGACGAGAGATTCTCTGCATTCGTATTCAAGATTCAGGCGAATATGAATAAGGCGCACAGAGACAGAATTGCGTTTATGCGTATATGCTCGGGTAAATTCGAGCGCGCTAAGGAGTATTTCCATATCCAAGGACAGAAAGCGTTTAAGCTCTCCCAG
>JAZLEH010000152.1:0-2006 GCA_045615165.1 Eubacteriales bacterium
CCTCCGTTTTATAGTTATATTATAGTTTTTCAGCCCCCGTTTGTCAATAGAATACAAAAAACTGCGCATATATATAGTAAAACTCGCTAGTAGATATTGACTTTTCGCCTCTTTTCTGCTAAAATAATTCTATATGGGATAAAACCTATGGTTTATTGAAAGCGAGGGCGGTCTTTTGTATAGCGTTGGACTTTATACCTTGGGCTGCAAGGTCTCGCAGTATGAGACCGAGGCGGTCGGCGAGGCTTTTGCCGAGCGCGGATTTGCCGTTCTCCCGTTTTGTGACCCGTGTGACGTTTACGTTATAAATACCTGTACCGTCACGCGTGAGAGTGATAGAAAATCGCGCCAATTTATTCGCCGCGCGATAAAGACTAACCCAAACGCGATCGTTATCGTTATCGGTTGCTATACCCAGCGCGCACCCGAGGAGGTTGCCGCGATAAAGGGCGTTAGTGCCGTTATCGGAACTGAAAATAAGCTTGATGCACCGGTCATCGCCGAACGAATGCTTCGCGAGATTTCGGAGGGCAAAACCCCATCGCAGTACGTGAGCACGACCGACGTTACCAAAGCGTGCTTTGAAAACATGAAGATTACGAAAGCCCCCCGAACGAGAGCTTACGTGAAGATCGAGGACGGTTGCGAATCCAAGTGCACCTACTGTGCAATATCCGGAGCGCGCGGCAGAGTGCGCTCGAAGCCGAAGGCGGACGTTATATCAGAGGTTGAGGCGCTCTATAAATCCGGAACGCGTGAAATCGTTCTTACGGGAATTGAGACGGGCTCGTACGGGCGCGATCTTGATGACGGAATCGATCTTGCCGACCTTATATGCGAGCTTGATGAGCGCAATAGCTGTGAGCGAATAAGGCTCGGATCTCTTGCGCCGGAGCTTGTAAGGCGCGGATTCGTTGAAAAGGTCTATGATAAAAAGATCCTTTGCCCGCATTTTCATCTCTCGATGCAGTCGGGTTCGGATAACGTGCTTCGAAGAATGAAGCGAAGATATAGCAGAGCGCAGGCTCTTGAGGTTATAGAGAAGATCAGAAAAATGATCCCCGATGCAAATTTCACGACCGATCTTATGGTCGGCTTCCCGGGGGAGACCGAGGAGGACTTTCTTCTCACCGTCTCATTCGTTCGTGAGGCAAGGCTTCTTGATGCACACGTTTTTGCATACTCGAAAAGAGACGGCACTCCCGCCGCAGACTACGAGGATCAGATCCCGGAGGATATAAAGCGTGCAAGAAGCGATAGACTCATCAGGGTGAAAAACGAGGTCCGCGATGCTGTGCTTGACGAGAAGATCGCATCGGGCGAACCTCTCGTTGCAATAGCGGAAACCTACTCAAAAGAGAAAAAATACACGGCGCACACAGCCTCGTTTATCGAGGTCGAGTTCTTCTCGGACAACCCCGATTTATCGGGCGAGGTCGTAAAACTCCGCCCCGTATCACGAAAAAACGGAGTTATATACTGCGAATTGATTTAAAAATATAAATAATTATTTACATAACGGAGAGTTAAAATGAAAAACAGCGAAAAGACAATGGACAAAGTCGTAGCCCTCTGCAAAACTCGTGGCTTTATATTTCCCGGCTCGGAAATATACGGCGGTCTTGCAAATTCCTGGGACTACGGACCTCTTGGCGTTGAGTTCAAAAACAACGTAAAGAAGGCTTGGTGGAAGAAATTCGTTCAGGAATCGAGATACAACGTCGGACTTGATTCGGCTATCATCATGAACCCTGAAGCATGGGTTGCATCGGGTCACGTTGGCGGCTTCTCAGATCCCCTTATGGACTGCAAGCAGTGCAAGGCTCGTCACAGAGCAGACAAGATGATCGAGGATTACGCGTTCCAGAACGGCACGAACGAGAACCCCGCAGGATGGAGCTTCGAGCAGATGGCTGAGTTCATCAAGGAGAAGGAAATCGCCTGCCCCCTTTGCGGCGGTAAGCAGTTCACCGACATCAAAAAGTTCAACCTTATGTTTAAGACCT
>JAZLEH010000153.1:0-2736 GCA_045615165.1 Eubacteriales bacterium
CTACCGCGACGTTCACGGAACTAAAATTCAGGTATTCTATCCTACCGACGGTGTTAGCCGTGTTCAGAAGCTTCAGATGCAGACTCAGGAGGGTGACAACGTTTCCGTAAGCGCTATTATCGGTAACTTTGACGACGCGCAGAGCGGAGTAAAGAAGATCTTCTCCGACAAGGGCATTGCAAAGGAGCTTGAAGAGTCGGGCGTATTCCTTTCAAGTGCAAACTCTATCAACTGGGGCAGACTCGTTCCGCAGATCGTTTACTATATTTCGGCTTATTGTGATATGGTTAACGGCGGAGTTATCAAGTGCGGCGACAGGATCGACGTTTGCGTTCCCACCGGTAACTTCGGTAATATTTTCGCAGGATATATTGCAAAGCTTATGGGTCTTCCCATTGAGAAGTTCGTTTGCGCGTCGAACGTTAACAACATTCTCACCGATTTCTTAAGAACCGGCGTTTACGACAGAAACAGAGCCTTCCACGCGACGATCTCTCCCTCGATGGATATTCTTATCTCATCAAACCTTGAAAGACTCCTCTTCGTTACTATCGGAAGCGAGAAAACCGCAGAATATATGCATAAGCTCAACACCGTCGGAAGATACGAGCTTACCGCAGACGAGCTTAAGAAGATTTCCGAGCATTTCGTTGGATACTATACCAACGAGGATATGACGAGGAAAACGATAAAAGAGACCTTTGAAAATAAAAACTGCCTTATAGACACCCACACATCCGTTGCCGTCAACGCGGCAATGCAATACGCAAATGAATCTAAGGCAGAAAGAAAAATTCTTTCGGTTTCCACCGCATCGCCTTATAAATTCGCGCGTGACGTATATCTTTCACTCTTTGATAAAGAGCCTAAGGACGAGCTTTCGGCGCTTGAGGAGCTTTCCGAAAAGACCGGAACTCTTATTCCCTCACCCCTTGCCGACCTTAAGGCAAAAAAGATCATTCACGACGAAATTATCGATAAAAACGATATGGAGGAAGTCACCGTTAAGTTTGCTCGCGCTTAATAAGCGCGGGGCTTAAAGGTAACGCAAGCGGTCGCCGACGAGCAGTCAGCGTTGCAAGGACCAACTGAAATGCTCCCTGCGCAGCACTCGCTCTTACCGTTGTGATACGCGCAATTCTTTACGTCGCACATAATACCCTTTATGTGCTTTGAGGTATCACACTTACAATCGGTTTGATACTTTTTCTCTTCCATCATACATCTCCACTTTTCTTTTTTAACAAGACGGAATCACGACGCACTAAAAAGCGTAAGTTACGCTTATATTCACGCTTGTTTTTACCGCTTGCAGATATATTTTCTGCAAAAATCCATCATTTATACCTGATCGGAGAAAATAATATGTCAGTTTTCGCCATTTCCGATCTTCACCTCTCGACGCTTGACAGTACGAACAAGTCGATGGAAGTTTTCGGGCGCAGATGGACCGGGTATATCGAAAAGCTGAAATCGAACTGGGAAAAGCTCGTTTCCGAAGAAGATACGGTTATTATCCCGGGCGATATATCATGGGCATTGACTCTTGATGAGGCAAGAAACGACCTCTTATTCCTCGATTCCCTTCCCGGAAAGAAGATACTCGGCAAGGGCAACCACGATTTCTGGTGGTGCACGATGAAAAAGCACGGCGAGTTTTTTGCAAAAAACGAAATTAAAACTATCTCCTTTTTATTTAACAACGCGTACGAGACCGAGGATTTTATAATCGCAGGTACGCGTGGCTGGTATTATGACGAGGATGCGCAGAACGCACCCGACAATACCGATTTTGAAAAGCTCACCAACCGCGAAACACAGAGGCTGAAAATAAGCCTTGAAGCCGCAAAAAAGCTAAAGGATGAAGCAGGGGGAGATAAGGAAATCGTCGTTTTTATGCACTTCCCTCCGCTTTGGAACGGAAAGGAATCCGAGTCGATAATCAATCTTCTTATCGAATACGGAATCAAGCGAATATACTACGGTCACATTCACGGCAATTACACATTAGAGCCAAAATCCGAGTACAAAGGCATGGAAATGAGTATAATTTCCGCCGATTATTTGAATTTTGTGCCTAAAATCATTTTCAATACTTAAAATCGACATAAAATAATCGAAAATCCCTTGACAAATAAGATTATTTATTGTACAATAATGTGGTTAGATTATAATTAAAATAAAATATACATTTTCCGGAGGAAAAACAATGAGCCTTATTAAAAAGGAACTTACCGAGAAGTCCGGTTTCGTTATGGAATTCTCTGTAAGCAAGGAAGCTTTTGACAAAGCAGAAAACGAAGCATATAAGAAGAATGTGAAATCAATCAATGTTCCCGGCTTCAGAAAGGGCAAAGCCCCCAAGAGCATCATCGAAAAGATGTATGGCAAGGGAATCTTCTTCGAGGACGCTATCAACGCATGCATTCCCGACGCGTTTGAAGAAGCAGTTAAGGAAGCTGACCTCAAGGTTGTCGGCACTCCTAAGTTCGACCTTGTTTCTACCGATGGCGACATCGTCCTCAAGGCTGAAGGCTTTGTTAAGCCCGAAGTAAGCATCGAGGGCTACGCAGGCATCGAGGCTGAAAAGAAGGTTGAGGCTGTTACCGACGAAGCTGTTGAGGCTGAGCTTACCAAGGTTCGCGAGAGAAACGCAAGAACCGTAGAGGTTACCGACAGAGCTTGTGCAATGGGTGACATCGCAAACATCAACAAGTCGGAGGGCCAAGCGGTCTT
>JAZLEH010000154.1:0-6955 GCA_045615165.1 Eubacteriales bacterium
ATATAAATGCATTAAAGCTTGAACGGGCAAAATTCCTACTTGAATATACCGCCAAACCAATAAACAAGGTTATGGAAGAGGTTGGTTTTTTGGATGCGGCACATTTTTCAAAGCTTTTCAAGCTTGAAACGGGATACTCTCCGAGCAAGTTTCGGCGCGCTCTTGTTTCAAAAACATTTTTTTGAAATAGCGTAATGCGATAACGAAAGGCAGCACAACGGTTATCCAAAATTTAAACGTTTTGGGTTATCACAGTCGGCTGCCTTTTATTCATTTATTCTTTTTTCCTTCTATGAAATAGGTTGCCTCGCTATCCGCGGTAGAGACTGCGAACGCAAGCGGGAACATTTCAAACGCGGAGGCGATATTTCGCTGATCCTCGGTTGAGGAGTATCCCATATGGTAGCGGATCGCAAACGCCTCTTCACGGGTAAGGCGCATAAATCCCGTTATTATATAAACGCTCTTCTCTCCGTGACCGTAAGGAAGCTGATCGTCGTACTCAAAGGTATCAACTCTCTGCCAAGCGCCCTTTTCGTCCTTTACATTACGGAAGCCCTTTTTATAAACCCCAATCTTGCAAAGGTCGTGCAAAAGCGAGACGATAGCAATGCTCTCGTCGGAATATGAGAATCCAAAGGTCTCCTTCGCTCTTTTCGTGTCAAGGTAGGAGACGAGGCAATCGTAGACATTAACCGAATGCTCGCAAAGTCCGCCCTCATACGAGCAGTGGAAGCGGGAGCTTGCAGGTGCTACAAAGAAATCGGATGAGAGAAGGTATTCAAGAAGCTTATCAGCGCCCTCTCTCGTTATATTCTTCTTATAAATTTCGATAAATCGCTCTTTTGCGTTCATATAAGCTCCTCAATATATTTATTTATGTACTCATCTCTATCGGGCATAAGAGTGCGGCTCTTAATTTCCTCGAAGAACTCCTTGGTCGTTCCCGTTGAGCACTCGGGGAGATAGAATTCGCAGGTCGTCGGATCTTCGTAAAAGGCGTACTGACCGCCGCAAAGTCCCTCGTGGTCGCTTCCGCCCGAGATAAAGAGCTTGTAATCGCGCGCAAGCTTAAGTCCCTCAACGCGCTCCTCGGGGGTAAGGTTGGAGTGCCATACCTCAAGTCCCGAAATACCGTACTTTATAAGCGTGGGAATATCGGGGATTCTGTTATGGGGATGCGCGATAAAGGCGATACCGCCCGCCGCCTTAATAAGAGGGATAAGCTCCTCTATCGGAAGGAAATCGTAAATAAGCTTTACTTCTCTTCTTCTCTTTCCGTAAACATTGGCGAAGAATGCGGGATATTCAAGGTCGGTTGCAAGACCGAGGTGCTTCATAGTTCTGAAAACATGGTCGTTGCAGAGCCAGCCGATACCCTTGTTATAATCAAGAACATCCTGCCAAGAGATTCCATTGGGAATAAGTCCGTCGCTGATTCCGCGCTCGAAAAGGATTCTCGTCTGCTCGGTTATGGAAACGCCGCAACGCCTTAAATATTCCTTCATTTCGGGATATTCCGGATCAAAGCCGTAAGCGGTTATATGGCAATGGAAATTGATCTCCGCGCAGTATGCGGTGAACTCACATCCGAATATGGTTTCAAGCCCCTCTGCCTCTGCTACCGCCTTTAGCTCGGAATATCCCGTAACGGTGTCGTGGTCGGCAAGAGCGATCGCTCCGTAGCCCTCGTCCTTTGCTATTTTAACCATCTCGGTGGGGGTGAAAACTCCGTCCGAGTGGGTTGAGTGTGTGTGCAAATTAGCGTAAAGTTTCATAATCAGTCCTCAAAATCCGGAATTACGGCATCGTTATACTGCGCCATATATTCCTTTATGTATTCTTCTCTCTTCGGGTTGAAGCGTCTGTCTCTGATCTCCTCGAAGAACTCCTTGGTCGTTCCGAGAGTGCAGGGGTCAACCCAGAATCTCGTTTCCTCGGGCTTCTCGTAGAACTTATACTGACCGCCGCAAAGACCCGAGTGATCCTCACCGCCCGAGATATAAAGTCCGTGTTCAAGAGCGAGGCGAAGCATCTCTTTCTGATAGCCCTTGCGGACGATGCCGTTATGCCATACCTCAACGCCGTCAAGACCCCATTTTACAAGCTGAGGAATAGTTCTCGGCTGAACGGATTCGTAGGGGTGCGCAACGACTGCTATACCGCCTGCATCGTGAATAAGCGCAATAAGGTCGGGTATCTCCATTATCGGATACTGGCTGAAAACGCCGATTTTTCTTGCATAAGATGCAGCAAACGCATTCATGAATATATCATGCCATTCAGAATCGGTTACGAGCCCCTTTGCCTTCATTGCCTCGCGGACATGGTCGTTACAAAGCCAGGTGATACCCTTATTATAATCGCAGACCTCCTGCCAGGTGATTTCCTTAGATATCTTACCCTCTTTCTGTGCAAGGTTGAAGAGGTGCTCAGTCTTTTCAGCCATATCGTCGCTTCTCTTTTTGAGGTATTCCTTCATTGCGGGATAGTTAGGATCAAAGTGGAATCCAACGAGATGATAATCCAAAAAATACTTTTCATACCGGGGGCAAAGTGCGTAAAATTCGCATCCGAATATAGTTTCAAGCCCCTCCTTTTCGCAAGCCGCTTTCATTTCGTCGTAAGCGGTAACGGTATCATGGTCGGTTGCAACGACAGCCTTATAGCCCGCATCCTTAGCGACCTTTACAAGCTCTGTGGGAGAATAAATGCCGTCGGAATGGGTAGTGTGGTTATGGAGATTTGCGTAAAGTTTCATTTTTATCACCTCATAAAATTATTTTCTCTTAAGTATCTAACGCTTTCATCAAGTCCTTTGATAGTCTTGACCTCAACGAGACAGGTCTCGCCCTTGCGGAGCATTGATATCATCGATTTTATATCAACCTTACCCGCGCCGAGAGGAAGATGGGGGTGCTTTCCGTCACTATCGTGAAGGTGCATGTGATAAAGCTTTTCGGGGTATTTTTCAAAGACGAAGCGATCCTTTGAATTCATACAGTCGTCATGACCGACATCAAGGGTGAGCTTAAATACAGGGCTCTTCATAAAGTATTCAAGCGCTTCAACCTGACTTACGGTAAAGGGATTGGAATCAACATTCTCAATCGCGATCTTAAGGGGCGAGTCGCCTATCTGCTCTTCGCACATTGAAATAAACGCCTTTACCCTTTCAATATATTCTTTTTTGTAAACGTCTGTTAGCAAAATCACCTTTTCGGGAAGCGTTACATAGACTCCCTTTAAAAGATGCATATTGATAACGGGCGCTCCGATCGCCTTTGCGAAATTGATGCACTCCGCCATAACACCGAAATAGCACTCCGACACCGATGGGTTAAAATCGAAGGGATTCAACTGCTCGTCGGCGTGTATCGTATAGAAAATCCCGTGTTTTTCGGAAAGTGCGCGATAGTGCTCCGGGTCGGAATTTTTCGGGATATATTGCGGGAATGACATATTGATCTCAACGAAATTGAGGCCATAGCTTGAAGCGAGAGCCACGCAATCGTCTATATTATCGCATTCGACCAATGCAGGCATACCGAATTTCATAAAAAAACCACCTTTATATAGATACTTAGATTGTATCACATATCGGTGGCTTTTTCAAGTGCTTTTATTTATTTTTATATAAAGAGGTTGATAAATATCGGTCACCCGAATCGGGCAGAAGAACTACTATGTTTTTGCCCTTGTTTTCCTCTTTTTTTGCAACGGATATTGCCGCGAAGAGTGCCGCTCCCGAGGAGATTCCGCAAAGCATTCCCTCGCAATATCCGAACTCCCTTGCGGTGCTGAACGCCTCATCCTCTTTTACGGTTATTATCTCGTCGTATATCTTCGTGTCAAGAACCTCGGGCACGAATCCCGCGCCGATTCCCTGCAGACCGTGTGCGCCTGCCGCACCGCCCGACAAAACGGGTGATCCAAACGGCTCAACTCCAACGACCTTGACCGACGGTTTTTTCTCCTTAAGGTAGCGTCCAGTACCGCTTATAGTGCCACCCGTGCCGATTCCCGCGACGAAAATATCGACCTCGCCGTCGGTATCCTCGTATATCTCGGGGCCCGTCGTCTCGTAATGTGCGCGCGGATTTTCGGGGTTTGAAAACTGCCCCGCGACGAATGCGCCGGGAATCTTTTTCTTAAGCTCCTCTGCCGCGGCGATAGCGCCCTTCATACCGAGGCTTCCGTCGGTAAGAACGAGCTCTGCACCGTAAGCGGTCATTAAGACTCTGCGCTCCTCCGACATCGTATCGGGCATAACGATTATTGCGCGATAGCCTCTTGCCGCCGCAACCGAGGCAAGTCCAATTCCCGTATTACCCGAGGTGGGCTCGATTATTACCGAGCTTTCATTTATTATTCCCTTTTCCTCCGCCGAGTCGATCATCTGCTTTGCAACTCTGTCCTTAACCGATCCCGCGGGATTGAAAAATTCGAGCTTTGCAAAAAGCTTTGCCGCCGTGCCGTATTTTTTCTCAATAGACGAGAGCCTCATAAGCGGAGTTCTTCCGATTAGCTCGTCTGCACTGTTATATATTCTTGCCATAATAGACTCCTTTTTTATAAGTATAGCATTTTGAAAAAGGCTTGTCAATATACAAGCTTCAAGCCGCGAAATTCATCACCGACAGGCTCTTTATCGGTTGCGATAAGGTCAAATTCTGAAAGAGAAAGAAGCCTATACGCACCGTAGCCCTCGTGCTTTGCACTGTCAAAAACGAGCACCTTGTATTTCGAATTGCGGATTGCGGCAAGCTTTATTTCCTTTTGCTCAAACGAGCGTTCAAAGGCGCATCCATCCTTTACCGCGGCACAGGATGCTATCATAAGGTCGAAGGAAAACTCGTCGATCTGCCTTGCGGTGAAGCTTCCCGTTGCGGAAACGGTATTATATTGCACACTTCCACCAAGAATTATAAGGTTGATATCCTTTTTATTGGAAAGTCGCATCGCGGTTTGAAGATTATTCGTTACGACGGTCTTGTGCGAAAGGTCCATTCGCTCGGCAAGAGCAAGCGCGGTTGAAGAGCTATCCACGAAAACCGAGCTAAATTCGGGCAAATTCGGGAGCGCGTTCGTCGCGGCAAGCTCCTTTTCTTTCGAATTTTCATTCATACGGACGAATATGGAAATTTCCTCCGCATTATCCTCCAGCACCGCTCCGCCGTGGGTTCGCTCGATGAGTCCGAGCTTTTGAAGCTCGGTAAGATCTCTTCTTATCGTTGCCTCGCTTACGAAGAGCGATTCCGAAAGGGCGCGCACGTCGCAGCTCCGCTTCTCCTTAAGCAGCTCAAGTATATTATTCTGTCGCTCACTTAGCTTCATTTTGCCACCTCACACTGTTCATTTGTGTTCATTCGTGTTCATATTATAGCAGAAAAATGTTTATTTGTCAAGATTGCAAAAATATATAGACATATATTTTAAGATATGATAAAATATAATTACATAAAAATTTAAAATATTCAGGAGCAGATATGAAGTATTTTCTTGCGATTGATATAGGCGCTTCATCGGGAAGGCATCTTCTCGGATGGATCGAAAACGGCAAGCTCGTTACCGAAGAGATATACCGCTTCGGCAATCTTCCGAAAAACGAGACTGTCAACGGGCGCGACGCACTCCTTTGGGATACCGAGCGGCTCTTCACCGAGATCGTTAACGGTCTTAAGGCGTGTGCAAAGGACGGAAGAATCCCCTACTCCGTTGCAATAGACACTTGGGGGGTTGATTACGCGCTTCTCGATAAGGACGATAAGCTTATCTCCGAGGTATACTGTTACAGAGATTCAAGAACCGAGCTTACGATTCCCAAGGTACACGGGATAATTCCATTTGCCGAGCTTTACGCAAAGACGGGAATCCAGTTCAACACCTTTAACTCGATATACCAGCTTTACGACGATAAAGAGAGCGGAAAGATGGATAAGGCGGAGACATTCCTTATGCTTCCGAGCTATTTCGCATATAGGCTCTCGGGCGTGAAGAAGCAGGAGTACACCAACGCGACGACGACGGGTATGATAAACGCCGCGAAAAACGAGTGGGATTATGAGATAATTGAGCGACTCGGTTTCAAAAAGGAGCTTTTCAAGCCCCTCACAGATCCGAGCGAGCTTATAGGCGAGTTCAGCGACGAAATTGCAAAAGAGGTCGGATTCAAGGCAAAGATGATAATGCCCGCCACCCACGACACTGCAAGCGCGGTAATAGGCGCGCCCCTCGAAGCCAACGCCCCCTACATATCGAGCGGAACTTGGTCACTGCTCGGAGTTGAGGAAAAGGTTGCGCACACCGATGAGGCGGCAATGAATGCCGACTACTCAAACGAGGGCGGTCCAAACGGCACTTACAGACTCCAAAAGAACATTATGGGGCTTTGGATGATTCAGCAGGTAAGGCACGAGACGGGTGATGCGTATAGCTTCGGCGAGCTTGCTGATATGGCGAGAGAGTCGGTTTGCGACTACATCATCGACGTTGCCGATAACAGATTCCTTGCACCGAAGAATATGACAGAAGAAATTAAGTCGGCGGTTGGAAAAGAGCTTACGCTCGGCGAGACGGCTTTCGTTATATATAACAGTCTTGCGAAATTCTACGCGACGTCGCTTGATGCGCTTGAGGGCGTTACCGGAATACACTACGACACCCTTAATATAATCGGCGGAGGAAGCCAGAACACGCTCCTTAACGAGCTTACCGCAACCTACACGAAAAAGCGCATTATAACAGGTCCTACCGAATGCACGGCGATCGGCAATCTTATAATGCAGATGGTTGGCGCAGGAGAGGTCGAAAGCGTTGCCGAGGGCAGAAAAATT
This sequence comes from Eubacteriales bacterium, assembly GCA_045615165.1. Classification (GTDB taxonomy): domain Bacteria; phylum Bacillota; class Clostridia; order Oscillospirales; family CAG-272; genus UBA1740. The sequence goes on from JAZLEH010000154.1 coordinate 6,837, forward strand.
ATAAAGAACTCATTTGAAATAAAAGAAATTTAAAATGGAGAATGTTATGAAAAGATACGAAGAAGCAAAAGCGATATACGCAAAATATGGCGTTGATACCGAGTCGGCTATCAAGAGAC
>JAZLEH010000155.1:0-7395 GCA_045615165.1 Eubacteriales bacterium
GGGTTATCTCTAAGGACGAGCTTGACAGCTTCACCGAGTGCGGACTTTGCGGCACTGCGGCAGTTATCTCTCCCGTTGGTAAGATCGTTGACCACGGCCGTGAGATATGCTTCCCCGCAGGTATGACCGAGATGGGCCCCACCACCAAGAAGCTTTACGAAACTCTTACCGGCATCCAGATGGGAAGACTTGAAGCTCCCGAGGGATGGATCGTAGAAATAGTTTAATCAACTAAATAAAAGAGGTATTGTGAAAACAGTACCTCTTTTTCAATTATATATATTATTAATGAAGAATTATAAAGACGGATTATAAGCCTTCTTATAATCTCTCGGACAAACGCCTACCTGCTTTGTGAAAAGGGCGGTGAAATATTTCGTGTCACGGAATCCGCATTCCTCGGCTACCTCGGAAATGCTGAAATCGCCCGCTTCGAGAAGTCTTTTTGCTCGCGCGAGGCGAAGCTCCTCTATCTTTTTGTGCGGAGTTGTGCCGTGCGCGGATTTGTATAATGCTCTGAAATATTCGGGGCTGACCGAGGATACCTCTGCAAGGCGCGCAACGGTGAGCGTAGGGTCGAAATACGAGCTTTCGATAAGCTCCTCACCCCTCTTGATAAGCCGTAGCTTATAAGGGCTTGCGCCCTCTTTTATTGCCGAAAGCTCGGCTAATATCCCCAAGAGTATAGCCGCGCATCTGTGCTGATATCCCGCACGGGCGGCGTTCCATTCCTCGTAAAGCGTGATAAATTCATTCGCAGTTGCGGCGGGCGCACCCGATTCGAAGATCTCTATCTCCTTATGCTCGGCATCGTAAATTTTAAGGTGTATTATAACTAGCTCCTCTTCGCTTCCTCTGCGTGAAAAGCCTACCCCCTCGGGTATGTATATAGTGCTTTTTTCATTCGCCTCGTAAACCTTTCCGAGACTTTCAAAGCGGGACTCTCCCGCAAGGCGAAACGCAATAGCCGCCCAGGGGCGAGCGCCTGTCACACCGCGCCGTTCCTCTCTTTTTATTTTGTAAATATCAAGTATTTTAAACGCAACACTGCCTTGAAGAAGCATTTTTCCTCATCCTTGCTTTTTTCTTATATTTTAACACACTTTGTTTTGAAAATCAAACCTTTTTTGCGGTTTTTGCGGTTTTTTATTATCTTTTTTTATGATAGAATAGGTTTAAAGAAACGAATTTCGGGAGAGATAATATGCAAAAATTTGAATTTGACAGATACGCAAGCCTGCTCGTTGACTGGACTGATTTTGCCGAAAAACACCTCTACACCTGCCCCGACGGTGACGGAGTAATTTGCTTCGGTGCGGGAATCAGCACAAACTGGGGTATGCAAACTCACATGAAGGCGCTCTCGACCTTTGCGGTCGTTTGGCAACTTGATGAAAAATACCTCGCAGGAAAGCTTGACCGCGATCTTCTTCTTGAAAGGACGCTCGCAATGCTTCGCTATGCGCTCCGCACCCACCTCGTAGGCGATTACGTTTGCACCAACGGTGAAAAGTGGGGTCATAGCTGGATATACGCGCTCGGTATCGAGCGAATGTTCCACGCGATAGAAATACTTTGGGAGCATCTTACCGAATCCGACCGCGCCTTGCTTAAAGCGCTTCTTGTCTCTGAGAGTGATTTCCTCCTTGACGAATATGAGATAGTCGCGGGAACGGTCGTTAATAACAAGCCCGAAAGTAATATTTGGAACGGCGCTTTGCTTTATCGCACCTGTGAGCTTTATCCCGACTTAGCGCGCCGCGCAGAGTATATAGAAAAGGCGGCGAAGTTCTTCGCCAACGGAATTTCAATAGAGTCGGACGAGGGCTCGGACGAGATTGTTGACGGGCGCAGAATAGGTGACCTTTTCGTTGGCGCAAATATGTTCGATTCCTATGCCTGCAACCACCACAGATACCTCAACGTAGGCTATATGAATATATGCCTTTCAAACATCGCGATGCTTCACTTCTTTATGAAATCGCGCGGAAAGAGATGCGAGGATATAGTTTATCACCACCTTTACGATCAGTGGCGACTCATCCGCACAACGACCTTTGACGACGGCCGCCTTATAAGAATCGGCGGAGACACCCGCGTTCGCTATTCCTATTGTCAGGACTATGCACTCACCGCTTGGTCTCTTATTGAGGACGTTTTCGGCGAGGATTGTTCAAATCTTGAAAACGGCTGGCTCGCAATGCTTGAGGGGGAGGTAGCGGTAAACGGTGACGGCTCGTTCCTCTCAAACAGATGCGGCTATTATGAGGACCTCTCCCCAATTTATTACACACGCCTTGAGACCGACCGCGCAAATTCGATATCAATGGCACTTTATTGGCACGGCAAATACGACCTCGATAAAGACGGCAAGTGCGAAAAGATCCCCCTCTGGCGCGACGAATATCACGGCGCGGCGTTCTCACTCGGTGAGAAGAGATTTTCTTCCTTTGCATTCCGCGCGGCAGAACAGCCGACGGGACTCTTATTCCCACTTGACAGCAGTAATATCGTCGAATGGAAATATAACCTCAGCGGCCGCGTTGTCGGAATAGGAATGACTAATAAAGAGGACGTTGAATCCTGTGAAACTAGGATATTTGACGGCGGATTCGTCGCATACGGAACGACGACTCCTTATACCGACGCACACTATCTGCGTGAGGGCGCGCAGAGAGAGGATATGGCGAAAAAATATATCGCTTTCGCCGCTCTTCCCGATGATAAAACTGTTCTTTCGATCCAGCGCGCAGTAGCGAAAAACCGCGTTCTTCTCGTCGAATCGGCGGGAATAACCCTCAATATTCCGAACGACCTTTATAACGGAAGAAAGAGGACTATCTCGTCGGCAGACGGGGATATGCTTCTCGCGGGCGGAGATCTTGTAAATAAGAAAGAAACTATTTCACTTGGAAACTACGCTTCTGCCGACGGAAAAATAGCCGTCGCCTCGGTTGAGCCCTTAACGCTCGTTAGGCGTGAGAAAAGACAGATCGGACTCGCCGAGCCGGGCTACACGGGCACGCTCTATTGCGAGGAGATATCTTCCTCGTATAACGGTGAGCGCAGATATGCCGCAAGGGGAGAGGAGATATTCTCCGCAAGCTTCGCGGTTTCTCTCGGAAATATTGACGACGCAAAAGAGCTTTATAATTCGCTCGATGCTTCAAATGACTCCGAGTTATACCGCGTCTCTGCGATCGGAGCGGACGGCAAAAGGTATATGCTCGTCGCAAACTTCTCCGAGACCGAAGCCGAGATCGATCCCGAAAATCTTCACACGGGTGATATGATCGACCTTGCAGAGGGCAAAACCGCCGAAAAATGCACGCTTTCCTCGGGCGAGGCAAAAATTTACCGTTTGGTTTAATAAAAAATGAGCTAGCCGAGGGCTAGCTCATTTTTCTTTTTATGTATATCAGTCCTCAAGGCTAAAGATCTTAATTGCGTTAACAACGTCGTTCTTCATTGCCTCAATGCTGATGAGGGGGATATCGTGGTAGAAGATGTTGTCGTCTGCGCTCTTCTTATCAAGCGCTTCCTTAACCGCTTTACCGCCTGCAAGAGTCATATAGGTGTAGTAGTTGATCTTGCGGATACCGTTTCTTATAGCGGTCTGGAACTCTTCCTTTGAAAGTCCCGATCCGCCGTGCATAACGAAGGGCACGTTGACCTTTTCCTTGATGAGCTTGATTCTGTCAAGGTCGAGCTTGGGCTTCTTCTGGTAGATGCCGTGAGCCGTTCCGAATGCGATTGCAAGCGCATCAACGCCCGTTCTCTCAACGAAGTCCTTTGCAAGATCGGGATCGGTGTATACGTCGTCGGGATTCTCGAACGAGTCAAGGGTCTCCTGCTCGCGCTCTACGCCAAGACCGTTGTTTGATGCGAAGATGTGACCAAGCTCTGCTTCAACCGTAACGCCAACGCTGTGCGCGAGTCTGCATATAAGAGCGGTGTTCTTTACGTTCTCCTCGTAATCTGCCGCAGATGCGTCAAGCATAACCGAGGTAAAGCCGAGTCTTATTGCCTTCATACAGGTTTCAAGCGACTCGCCGTGGTCAAGGTGTACGCAAACGGGCACGGAAGCCTCCTTTGCGTATTTGATCATAATGGGCGCAATGTCCTCAAGCGCGATGAAGGGGAAGTGAACCTCGGCGTGATTGATTATAACGCCTCTTCCTGTTTCCTCTGCCGCCTTGATGATAGCGATAAGGGATTCAAGGTTGGGGGAGTTGAACGCACCAACGGCGTAGCCCTTTTCCTCTGCATCCTTCATAAGTTCCTTTAATGATACGAGCATTTTCGTTCTCCTTTATATTTTGTCAATTTTGTAATCAAGATATTTTTCAAACGCCTCTTTTATCGCATCTGCGTAATTGCCCTTTGAGAGAGCTACGTGATGGCGATAACCGTTCGTCGCCATATATTCAAGAAGTATATTTACGTTTTCCTGCTCAAACACAGTTCCAAAGCCGAAGAATACGCTCGGGAGCTTATCCTCGGTAAGTCTGCCTTCGCTGACAAACGAGCAAACCTCTCCGTTTTCGGTCTTAAGGCTTCCGACAGTAACCGCATCGCAGGATATCGACTCTCCCGTGGTAATTCCGACACCCATTCCGTCGCCGAGCGACTTTTTAAACATAAGGTGCTGCCTGATCTCACCCTTTCCGCCCTTAATATACGACACGGGTGGGTTTCCGCAATGGAAGAGGATAACCTTCGAATCACTGTCGCCGTAGTTGTTGTTCACGTCGAGGAGGATAACAGGGAATTGTGTCGCAAGAGCTATCGCCCTCATCATAACCGCATTCGATATATCAAGCTCGCAGGATGCCGCAATTCCGCGCTCGTTAAGCTCCGCAAGGATGAGGCAGGGGGAGATTCCGTAAGTCTTTTGAAGCTCATCCCAGCAGCGAAGCGCCACTGCGTGAAGATCGTATTTTTCGATAATCTCGTCAATAACCACGCCGAGCTTTGCAATATTTTCAAGCTTTATTTCGGGATAATCACCGAAGTCCGCAATCGAAAGATATTTTTCCTTCTTCTCGGAAAGCTTTTTATCGTCTACCTTTTCCATCATTGCGAAAACGACGGTCATATCTATCGTTTCGATATTGATCCTCTTTTTCTGAAGTGCGATCTCGTCGAATCTTACCGTTTTAAAGGCGGTTGTTCTCGCTCCGATAGCTCCTATATTAACGCGGCGCATTCCTGCGTAGACGCGGCATACAGATGCGAAATAGTCAAGATCCTTTGCGAAATCATCCGAAAGGGGATCGGGGCAGAATTTCTTCGTGAGGGTATATTTAACACCCATCTGGCGAAGCACGTTGCACATCGCCATCTTTCCGCACATTGAGTCGCGCCTGTGTGCAAAATCCATCTTGTCAAGCTCGTCGGGGAATGCGTGCACGAGGATCGGCACGTCAACCTCGGAAAAAGCGGCGGAAGCTCCGTTCTCATCTCCGAAATTCGGGAGCGACAGAATGATACCGTCGTATTTACCTTTGTTCTCTTCAAGGAATTTTGCGTAAGCCTTTCCCTCTTCTATCGTTTCGACAGCGCCAAAGCGAGTAAGGCTTTCGTCCATTACTATGTAATCGTATCCGTTCTTTTGGCAAGCGAGCATAAGTCGTTCTCTTGCTTCAGCAATAACTTCTCCGGGGAAGAATCCGCGATTACCAAAGTATAAAGCAAAAGTTGTATTCATATTGCCTCCGAAAGTATTTTATATATCTATTATAGCACGATTTTGTATTAGTAATAGTAACGATTATCATCAAAAGTGGTAAAATCTTCCCTTTTTTATGTGAAAATAGTCTTGATTAGAGGCGATTTTTATGATATACTTTCATAGAGGTGATTTATATGGTTATTAACTTTAATATAGAAAGGCTTGATAAGCTTCTTTACGATTTTCATTGCGTTACGGGGCTCACGGTCAGCCTTTGGGATGCTCAGCTTAATATGCTAAGCTTCCAACCGAAACAGATGAGTAGCTTTTGCAGAAGAATTAGGGAATACCCCGAGGGAAACCGCAGATGCCTGCTTAGCGACAAGGCGGTGTGCGAGGAATGCGCAAGGACCGGTAAGCCCGTAATGCATATCTGCCACGCGGGTCTTGCCGATAACGCTATGCCGATAAAGTTTCAGGACGAAATACTCGGATACATGATGTTCGGTCAGGTCGTCAGTGAGAATAAGGATAAGTCGCACGACAGGATAAGAAAGCTGAGCGAGGATCTCGGAATCGATTACGACGAGCTCATCACCCTATACGGTGCGCTCGATACCTACGATGAAAAAAAGCTTGCCGCGGCGGCGAATATCCTTGAGATGTCAACGAGATATCTCTGGTTCTCAAAATACATAGAAATAAAGCACGACTCCGACGCAACGAGGATCGAGCGATATATAAGAGAGAATCTCAGCGAGGATCTTTCGCTTAAGGTGATGTGCGCATCGCTCGGAATTTCGAAAAACCGACTCTATAAAATATCGCACGAAAGGTTCGGTATGCCGATAGGGGATTATATATCCGAGATGAGAATAAAAGAAGCGAAAAGGCTTCTCACATCAACCAACATCCCGATAAATAAGATCAATGAAATGGTCGGAATAAGCGATTATAATTACTTCTCAAAGTTCTTTAAAGCTCACACGGGTATGCCCCCGAATAAATATAGAAAGACCTCTCCGATCGGAATCTTTGAATAACGCAACAAATATGCAGTTTTGTAAACTATTGAAAACATATTTTTGCCAACACTTGACAATTTAATTTATTAATGATAAAATATATACTAATTATATAAAATAGGCAAGGAGCTGATTGTCTTGGGTAGTGACAGTATACCCTTGTGGATAATATTTATTATCTGCGTTATAGGTGGCGCTTATTTTGCAGCGGCGGAAAGCTCGTTCTCTGCTGTGAATAAGATTAAAATGAAGTCTTTGGCTGACGACGGAAAGAAGCGTGCCAAGGGAGTCGTTCTCATCGTTAATAACTTTGAGAAAGCGCTCACCACGTTGCTTATCGGAAATAACGTTACCAAGATTGCGGGAGCATCTGTGTTCACCATTCTTGCGACGGATATTTTCAGAGATTATTTCGATAAGTCCGAAGCGTACCTTGAATCGTTTGCATTCTCGATGATATGCTCCGTGTTAAGCACGGTTATCATATTCCTCTTCAGTGAGATGATACCGAAGAGCTTTGCAAACGACAGAAGCGAGACGGTCTCGTTACTTTTTCAGGGATCGTTGCGTTTCCTTATAAAGGTGTTTATGCCCCTCGCGGCATTCTTCAACCTTATATCTAAGACCGCGACCCGTCTTTTCGGTAAGAAGGAGGCTGAGCCCTCTATAACCGAGGATGAGCTTGCGGATATCATA
>JAZLEH010000156.1:0-12490 GCA_045615165.1 Eubacteriales bacterium
CGAGGGTGTAGATCGCCTTTGGGTTCATAAGATCCCTTGCAGTTTCAAGGAATTTTATCGCCTCGCCAGAGCGCTTCATAAATATCAGACGCATTGCGGTTGAATAAAGTCTGTCGGTCATTTTTTTCATCTTGCGCTTCATTACCGATATAATTATATCGTGCGCGCCCGCAACGCCACAGCCCTCGGCTTTTTTCAGGGTCTGTCGCGCAAGGTCGTAATCGAGCTTAGTTCCTATGCCGTCGGCGTAGCATCTGCCAAGGTCGAGAAGGGCTTCGTCCTCTCCGCGCTCGGCAGCTTTTTTATAAAGCAGGAAAGCGCCGCGTCTGTTAACCTTAACTCCACGCCCACCTTCCATACATTTTGCAAGCATAAGAGTCGCGCGCGAATGACCCATTGAGGTCGCGGTTGCATAGAGGCTGAATGCGCGTGTGGGATCACTCTCCTCTATGGATAAAGCCTCTTTGAAAATCGATTCTCTTTCACCAAGGATGTCGTCGGCACGCTTTCTTGATGTGGCAGAGCCGAGGTTTCCTCCGAGGGTGAAATATCTAACCGCCTCCGCTATATCCTCCTCGACGCCGTCACCCGTGTAGAATATTTCGCCTAGTTTTTCATACGCTTCAGCCGAACCAAGCTCGCCCGCCTTCCTGTAGCTTGAGATCACGATCGAGGTATTCTTCTCGGTATAGACCCCTGACGAATATATATCGGCGATTGAAAGATGCGCCGCTATGCTTCCTTTTGCGGAGGCTTTCGTGAGAAGACTCATACCGTATGCAAAGTCTTGTTTACATACCTTGCCTTCGATAGCCGCAAGTCCGACATATGCCTCGGAATTCGGATCGCCTCTTTCGGCAAGTATTTCGCATATCTTGAAATACACCGTGTCGTATCCGAGGCGCTTTGATTCCCAAAGCATTCTGCCAAGCAGGGCGTCGTAGTCGCGAAGGGCGGGAGATGGCGGCTCTTTTGCGGTTATATGCCTTAATTTATATGCAAGCTTTATTGCGTATATCGGCGGTATACGGAGCTTGTCCATAAACCATTTTGCGTATTCGGGTGATGGGACAACGCCCTTGCCCTCATAGTATCTCGTCGCGATTTCGACTATCGATTCAACGTCGCCGAGGAATGCGGCGAGCGAGTAGAAATAGTTTGCGTCAGCGTCGTATCCGCAGGCTGAAAACTCCTCCGCAACGCGCGGATAGGCTTCTTCACATCCGAGGATAGCGGAAAAGATAAGCCAGAATCTTGCGGCTTCGTCATTCTCACGGCTCACGAGGCGTGAATATCTGTATGCCGAGTATGCGTCGTTTTTTCTTGCGGCGCGATAGAAAAATTCCATAGCCCGATCAAGGTTGCGGGGAGCTATCTGTCCCTTTTCAAGAAGGGTTGCGTATTCCTTCTCCGCTTCGGTGACACCGAGCTTTGCGAGCGCACGGGTCAGGTCAAGCGCGTCCTGAAATCTCTTTTCTGCTTTTGCGGATTCAACTTCATTTATGAGCGACTCGATATCATCCAGTTTAAGCTCGATACCTGCTCCGCATTCGGGGCAGACTGTGTCTTTCAGAATGAATTCAGCGCCGCATTTATTGCATTTTATCATAGATTATCCTTGGTTTTTTCTTTTATTTTACACCACGGCAGAAAAAATGTCAACCGAGATAAATATTTTTTGGGAAGCGAGAAAAAATATTAAAAAGTCGAAAAGGAGAATATAGCGATGTTTTTTAGAAAAAGCGAGCGAAAAAGGCGCGGTATTGGCGCAATTTTAACGATTGGCGCGCTTGCCGCGATCGGAGCAGTCAATATAACGAGAAGCGGAAAAAAGGCGGTCAACAACGCGGTGACGAAGGTCAAGGACTTTTTTATGAAGGATAAGGGCGATTTTAAGGTGGAATAAAAAATCCGAGGACCGTCAGAGCCTCGGTGGATAGTTTGGGTAATAATAGTTAGATTGAGAATCCCGGATATTCGCCACAAGTGGCGAATGTTGCGAACCGGATTCCGCCAACGGAGCATACCGAGTGCGCTTTTATTACGGTTCGGTCGTCGTGCGAAGAGCGTATTTTTGCTTGGGTTGTTGGCGGAGCGCGGTTCTCATGTGGTAGCAGCACCAAACACCCCCTTTGGGGTACAAGGAGGGTATAGAGTGCCTATATAAAGCCAAAGCCCCGAGGATCGTTAGAACCTCGGGGAGTACATAGCTAGAGTAGAGAATAGCAGTAGGGAGTATAACCCGGATATTCGCCACGAGTGGCGAATGTTGCGAACCGGATTCCGCCAACGGAGCATACCGAGTGCGCTTTTATTACGGTTCGGTCGTCGTGCGAAGAGCGTATTTTTGCTTGGGTTGTTGGCGGAGCGCGGTTCTCACGTGGTAGCAGCTCCAAACACCCCGATAAGAGTCAAAGGTGGTATAGGAAGCCTATAAAAAAGCCAAAGCCCCGAGGGTCGTTAGAACCTCGGGGGTGTTTGGAGCTGCTACCCGGATTCGGACCGGGGACCTCATCCTTACCAAGGATGTGCTCTACCAGCTGAGCCATAGCAGCATTTATTGGCCACGGATATTTCCGCAGGCGCTAATCATTATATCAAATAAAAAATCATTTGTCAATAGGTTTTTTGAAAAAATATTCAGTTTGATTGAAAAAATCTAAAGCTTCCTATAAATGGGGGCTAAAACTTCAATTTAATACACTTCTTTTCAAGGTGGCGCGGCAATCCGACAGACGATAAAAATAAAAAAGGACGAGGATCATAAGCGGCAATCCGTGCGCATTTTATGACCTTCGTCCTGTTTTTATGTAACTATTAATTTACAAATCCAAGTTTTCTTCTAACCTTGGACATAGTCTTGCGAGCGTAATAAGCCGCTTCGTCGGCTCCTGCCTTCATAACCGCTTCAAGATGCGCCTTATCTGCGATGAGCTTTGCAAACTCCTCTCTTACGGGAGCGAGTCCGTCTGCACAAGCTTCGCCGACTGCAGCCTTGAAATCGCCGTAGCCGCGTCCTGCAAATTCCGCTTCGATCTCATCAAAGGCCTTGCCGGTGAATGCGCGGTAGATGGTCATAAGGTTGGAAACGCCAGGCTTGTCTTCACTGAATCTTACCTCAGCGTCAGAGTCGGTGACCGCCTTCTTGAACTTTCTCATAATATCGTCCTTGGAGTCAAGGATGTATACTACTGCGTTCTGGTTGGCATCCGACTTGGACATCTTCTGGGTGGGCTCGGCGAGAGACATTATTTTCATAGTGTCATTAGAGATATATCCCTCGGGAATAGTGAAGGTGTCGCCGTAAACCTGATTGAAGCGCATTGCAACGTCACGCGCAAGCTCAAGGTGCTGCTTCTGGTCGATTCCGACGGGAACGAGGTCGGTCTGGTAAAGGAGCATATCAGCCGCCATAAGCGCGGGATACGTGAAGAGACCTGCGTTTATATTCTGCGCGTTCTTCGCGCTCTTATCCTTGAACTGAGTCATACGGGAAAGCTCGCCGAACATAGTGTAGCAGTCGAGAATCCATCCAAGCTCTGCGTGAGCGGGAACGTGTGACTGAACGAAGAGGGTGTTCTTCGTTTCATCGAGGCCGCACGCCATATAAAGCGCGAGGGTTTCATAAGTTCTGCGTCTAAGCTCTGCCGGTACTTGGCGAACCGTTATTGCGTGAAGATCGACGACGCAGTAAAAGGTTTTGTATTCATCGGAAAATTTGGAGAAATTCTTAATTGCTCCAAGGTAATTTCCTATAGTAAGATTTCCGGATGGCTGTACACCCGAGAAAACGGTTTTCTTATCTCCGTTCATATTGCCTCCATAGCAAGCTAATGATTATATATGGAAATTATACATCCGAATGGGAATTTTGTCAAGGCTATTCACGGTATATTTTCGACTTATATTTAATTTTATTTTATTTTGTTCATAATTTGTCTATATTTATATGTTAAAATATATAATCGTGTATATATATTATTTTGTCAAAAACATTGCATAAATATGAGAAAGGACGTCGGCTTGCCGACAAGAAAATGATCAAGGCAGAGAATTTAGTTAAACGCTACGGCTCAAATTACGCATTGAATGATATCAGCTTTGAAATTGAAGAGGGAGAGATCGTAGGTCTCCTCGGCCCTAACGGTGCGGGAAAGAGCACCGCGATGAACATCCTTACCGGATATCTTTCAACGACGTCAGGAGCGGCGTACATAAACGGAATAAATATACTTGAAGAGCCACTCAAGGCGAAGAAGCTCATCGGCTTCCTTCCCGAGCAGCCCCCGATATATCCCGATATGACGGTTATGGAATATCTCAAGTTCGTTTACGAGCTTAAGGGATGCGACCTTCCGAGGGATCAGCACCTTACCGAGATAATCTCATCGGTAAAGCTTCTCGACGTTAAGGACAGGCTTATCAAGAACCTTTCAAAGGGTTATAAGCAGAGAGTAGGTATTGCGCAGGCGCTCGTAGGTGACCCTAAGGTCATCATATTCGACGAGCCGACCGTAGGACTTGACCCCAAGCAGATCCTTGAGGTAAGAAACCTTATGCGTACGCTCTCGAAGAAGCATACCGTCATCCTCTCGACCCACATACTCGCCGAGGTACAGGCGGTTTGCGAGAGAGTAATAATCATCAATAAGGGTAAGATCATCGCAAACGAGCGCACCGAGGACCTCACGAAGACCATTGAGGACGGTTATCACTACCGCGTCAAGATCTGCGGACCGCAGAAGGAGGTCGAGGACGCGCTTACTAAGGTTCGCGGAATCAAGAAGGTCGTCTCCACCGGTGAGCGCGACGCGGATTCATTCGCTTATCTTATCGAGAGCGACAGAGGAATCGACGCGAGAAAGCCGATCTTCAACCTTTGCGCGCAGAAGAATTGGCCCATAATCGGTATGACGCCGAGCGGCACTGACCTTGAGTCGATATTCATAAGACTCGTCGATCGCTCAAACGGTGATATCGTAACCGCTACCAAGCGCCGCCGCGCACACTAATAAACTAATTTTTCAGCCGCCACGGCGGCAGAACGGAGATATTATGCTTGCAGTTTTCAAAAAAGAGATGCATTCCTATTTCACAAGCGTTATAGGATACGTTTTTCTCGTTATTTATCTTGCACTCGGAGGAGCGCTTTTTGCATACACCACGCTCTACGCGATGAGCGCCGACGTGACTACCTTCTACACCTTAATGCTTCTTTTCTCGGCGATAATTCTTCCCTTGCTTACGATGAAGTCGTTCAGCGAGGAGAGAAAGATAAAGACCGAGCAGCTTCTTCTTACCGCTCCCGTATCGATTACCGGAATGGTTATGGGAAAGTTCCTCGCCGCTTACGTTATGTTCGCGGGATGTATACTTCTTAACTCTCTTTATTTCCTCGTTTTGAATTATTACGCAGTTCTTAAATTTATGATCCTTCTCGGTAACGTCGTAGCGATGCTCCTCGTCGGAATGCTCTTCATTTCGATCGGACTTTTCGTCTCATCCCTTACCGAAAACCAGCTCGCCGCGGCAATCGGAACGATCGCGATAATCCTCGTGTTCCTTCTCATCGGACTTCTTTCGTCCCTCTTCCCCTCGGCGCATTGGTTCAGAATGTACGTGCTTAACTTTATATCGGTGCTTACCCGTTATCAGGGATTTGCAAACGGATACTTTGATATAGCGAGCCTCGTTTATTACTTAAGCGTTTCCTGTATATTCCTTTACCTTACCGTTCGCGTTTACGACAGACGCCGTTGCGGTTGATCCGACGGTAAAGGGCAAAAACGGAAAGGAAAAGGCAAATGATTGATTTCAAAGGAAGAGCAAAGACGGTTCTCGAGAGCGATCGAACGTCCTCGGGAATCCTTACCGCGATGATAATCGCCGTGGTAATGGTCGTAAACGCTCTCTTGTATACGCTTGTGCAGACATTCGGCTGGCAGATAACGTATATCGACGAATACGATTATTCGTTATCGGGCGCAACCGACGAGCTTTTTGCAAGCGCGATAGAACAGAACAAAAAGGTCAAGATATCCTTCTGTATGGCAGAGGATGAGGTCAAGGTACACAGCACGGGCGCCGAGGTATACATAACGGCGAAGAACCTTGCCGAGCGCTACGAGGGATTCATTGAGCTTGACTTTATCAATATAACGACTAAGCAGGATCAGCACGGAAATCTCGTATCTCTCTCCAAATATCAGACCGATATGGAGGGCAATAAGACCAAGATACTTAAGTCCTCGGTCATCTTCTCATGCGGAGAGGGAGACAGGGAGGTTTACAGAGTCGTAACCGACAGCGCAACCTCTGCAGGATTTGCAACCTTCTTCAACCTCGACTCCTCGATGTACGCTATCTCGTATAACGGTGAGGAGATATTCGCGGCGATGATATCCTGGGTAACCGCCGAGACTCATAAGAAGGCGTACTTCACCCAGTATCACGGCGAGACCGCAGACTCCTCGTTCGCAACGCTTCTTGCGTGCGCGGGATATTACGTCGACGTCGTGGATCTCAGACAGAACGCAGTCCCGGAGGATGCGGATCTTCTTATCGTATCAAACCCCAAAAACGACTTTGAGGCGGCTCGCCCCGGAGTTGACGTTATTACCGAAATTGACAGGCTTGAGGCTTATCTTGAGAGAGGTGGAAATCTTCTCGTAACTCTTGACCCGTACGTAAAGACCCTTCCCATCCTTGAAGGAATTCTTTCGAAATACGGAATCGCGTTCTCTACCACGCCCACTCCCGCAGGCGCGAGCGTGCGCAATATGGTCAAGGAATCCACGAACGCAATAACCACCGACGGATTCACGTTCGTTGCGGAGTATGGCAACAACGAGCTTGGTGATATGGTTTCGGGAAGCATTAAATCAGGCGGAAGCGTAGTCGTGCGCGAGGTTTCCGCGCTTGAGCTTTTCGGTGATGCGAAGCCCCTTCTCGTTTCCTCCCCCTCCTCAAACCTTGAGGCGAACGGATCGGTAGTATCCGACGGAGGATCGTACGTTATCGCCGCTTACGCATCGAAGGATTACGGAAACGGACAGACGGCAAGGGTGCTCGTTATTCCGAGCATTTATATCGCCGTTTCGGACGCGCTCGTTGCCAACGGATATTCAAACAAGGACTTCTTCTACGCGACGTTTGAGCATTTCTACGGCGCAGAGGGAATGCCGTACGGATGCAAGCCCGTAATCTATTCCTCCTCGACGCTTGAAAACCTTACGATGGGTATGGCAAGACTCTATACCGCCATCACCCTTGCAATTCCGCTTGCGATTGCCGCAGTCGGAACGGTAGTCATCGTCAGAAGACGAAACAGATAAACGTTTTGGGTGTATTCCCGAAACCAGAAAGGAAAAACCGGAACTATAATGAAAATTAATTTGTTCAAAGGAAAGAGTAAAAGAACCCAGCTCTTCACGCTTATAACGATAGTTGGAATCGTGGTAGTGCTTGCGCTCAACCTTCTTCTTTCCCATTTCGGACATTACAATACGATATTCTTCGATATGACTCCCGAGGGGCTTTATACGATAAGCGACAGGATGAAGGAGGAGTGCGACGAGATCGTTGGTCAGATGAAGGCAAACGATCCTGACAAGAAGGTCAAGATCACCTTCTGCACCGATCCCGATTATCTTATGTCTACCGAGTCGGCAAGACTTACTTACGTAATGGCGCTTAAGCTTCAAGAGGAATATCCCGATATGATAGAGGTGGAGACGGTAAACGTTTACCTCAATCCCACCGCCGTATCGCAGTATAAGACCACCTCGCTCTCTACTATAAAGAACAATAATATTATTTTCTCCTACGGCGGAAGATACCGCATAACCGGATTTGATTATTATTGGGCGTCGGGCTCGAGCGGAGCTACTTATTATAACGGTGAGTACAGAGTTGCGACGATCCTTAAGTCGGTTGCCGCTATTGCGCGCCCCGTTGCGTATTTCCTCACAGGACACGGCGAGACCGTCTATAATAAGGACGAGCCGGATAGCGCTATGAGCAAGGAGACCGAGGTTCTCGCCTCCCTTCTCGTTGAGCGCGGAATGGAGGTAAAGCTTCTTGATCTTTCGACGGTGGACCGTGTCCCCGACGATTGCGCGCTTCTTATAATCAATAATCCCACTGAGGATTTCACCTATAGCAAGGAGGACCTCGACAGATTCGATTACGTATCCGACACCGAGAAGATCGACAGATATCTCGTAATGAAGCAGGGCGCGATCGCGGTTGCAAAGGATTATAACGTCAAGCTCCCCGTGCTTGAATCCTTCCTCCACGAGTGGGGCTTCAAGTTCAGCGATTCTTATATCGTTGACGAGGAATCCTCTCTTGGCTCGAACATACTCGCTAATTATAACACCGACGAGTATAGCTATGGCTACGAGCTTTACGGTGAATACGCCGACCTTACCAGCGCTCCGAACGTTGTGTTCAAGGACGCGGGCTCGGTAGAGTGCGCGTTCAAGGAATCCGTCTCTCAGGGTGAAGCGGGAACTGCCTACGCTTCGAAGAACTTCGCGTCCTTCCTCACCACATCAAGCAAGGCGCAGCGCTACGTTGTGGAGGACGGAGTTACCTACGTTGACGGAACTATAGGAAAATATAACCTTGCGGCTCTTTCGATAAGAAACGAGCTTGACAGTATTGAAAACGTTGACACCAACTCCTTCATATTCTGCGTTAACAGCGCAAGCTTCTTCGGAAGCGAGCTTCTCGGAAACGAGTCGTACGCAAACTACGACGTGGTATCCGCGGTTATCGAGAATATATCGAGAGTTGATAAATATGCGGATATAGATCTCGGCGCTCCCTCACAGAACTCTGCGGCGCTTGGCGGTAAGTATATCATCCCGATGAATATGACCGAGCTTGGCGAAGAGATCAGATCAAACAGACACGTTGACGATAACGTGGATAATCCCAAGATAGTTATTAAGGTAAATCACGGCATTTCCTCTACCGAGAAGACCGTGTTCACATGCTTTATCCTTGCCGTTCCCGCCGCGATCGGTATTATCGGAATAATAGTATCTATTAAGCGTAGATATATGTAAGGAGGGGCAAAGTGAAATATTACGAAAACAGAACACAGAAAACAAGATTCTGGGCGCTCGTTTCAGCTGCCGCCCTCGTCCTTGTGCTTACGGTGTCGATCATCGTTGATAATCTCGTAAAGAGAGATGCAGATACCTCGACCGTTGATACCTCTACGATCGAGATCCTTGAGGGTGAGGCGAGACAGAGTGGGCTTGCACTTGCGTATCCCACCTTCACCTCGTCGCTCCAGATCAAGTATATTCATATTATTAATAATAACGGCGTTACGGAAGGCTCGTCCGAGAAGAACGAGTTCGGAGTTTACCACGCCGAGGGGGATAACTATCACACCCTCTTCTATGTGAAGAACGGTGAGCAGATCCTCTATATGCCCGAGATCGAGGGAGTTGATGCGGAATTCCAGTATACCGACCTCTTTGCAATAGAGACGGGTGACGGAATCGGAAGATACTCACTGGTTGATTATCTCTGTGCCGCAGTACAGTCGCCATATTTCAACGAGAGAATTCCCTTCGAGACCGATCCTGTAAAGCTTGAGGCTCAGATGAAGGAATACGGTCTTGACGACGAGCACGTAAAGATCATCGAGACGACCTTCGTTGACGATAGCGGAAAGACGGTAGACAAGCTCATCAAGATCGGTGACCGCGGAATCGTTGGCACGGGTTACTACTTCATCGTGGCAGAGATCGCCGTTGATGCAAACGGTGATCCCCTCCTTGATGCAAACGGAAACAAATACTTCGTTGAGCGCCCCTACGTTTACAGCTCGCTCAACAACTATTTCGGATATGCCGAAACCAATATTGAAAACTTCTTAAAGCCCCTTCTCGTCTCCGACGGACTTGACGAGGATAACGGCTACGGTCCTTTCCTTACCACGGAATACCGCCAGTGGATCAACACCTTCCACGACGGCTCGTGCGAATGTGAAGAGACCGACCGCACCTGCCCCTGCAATCTCACCGGTGGCGGATGCGACAAGAATACCTGCGTTTGCCCCAATAAGACGGGACTTACGACTGTTACCGACGAATCGAACGTTATCGTATTCGCGGACACCGTGTTCTCGATAACCGGAGGCGCGGCAAGCTCCGACGGATATGACAGAGAGGGAAAGAAGCTCGTTGAGATCGATCTCAAGAGCTATAAGGACGCGCTCGATAAGCTTAATAAGCTTGAAGGCTACGTCTGGAATTACGAGAGCCGCAATTACGCGAGAATGCTCGCGGTGCTTGCAGGGCAGTCTATTGGCGATTACAGCAACACGGTAACCACCTACGCGCCCAAAAAGCTTATAGATTTCGCCGATAAATCATCGGTAGATTTCGAGTATACCATTACCGCCGTTGAGGCGATAATAACCACCGCGGGAGATATAACCGCGCCCGGCGCGTCTGCCGGTGACGAGTATTCCGCGATCAAGGTCACCTATACCGCAACCTCCGGTGGAGAGAGCGTCTCTGCGCATCCCCTTCACGCGGTGATCGACCTTAGCTACGCTTCGCTCACCTCTGAAGAAGAGGCGGCGCTCCGTGCGGCGAAAATAGGCGAGCCGCTTAATATCAAGCTGAGCGTCAGCTACACTGCCGAAAACGCCGTCGCTATCAAAGCAAAATATATTATCACCGAGATAATAGACGTGTTTGACGAGGATGGAAAAGAGGCCGAAACGATAACCTCCTCCTCCACCGTCGGATACCGCTATAAGGTAGTCGTTGACGGAATAGACAAGGGAAGCGCGACCTTCTGGCTCGACCTTTCAAAGGCTGAGGGTGAGGATGTTAAGATAAAGAACGCGCTCATCGGCAAAAAGGCGGGCGAGACCTCAATATCCTTCAACGATATAACCAGCTATTACGAATTCTTCTTTGACACCACGACCTACGAGATCTCGGGGATCGATTCCTTCGTTACGAGAGAGCTTGTTTCGGCGTTCAAGTTCCAGAACAGCTCGAAGAGAGATCCGTATTACGGCGAATCGCTTTACGAAAACCTCTTTGACTCGGATGACGAGCGTAGACTTTACGGACTTTCATCCGGCGTTTGCGAGACGGTAGTCAAGATCCTCGGCGGTCTTTCCGACGAGTCCACTACTGCCACCGCCGCAGGTCTTACCGGTGATAAGGTGGTTGCGGTCGGACTTACTCCCGACGTAATGATGGAGTACGGACTTTACGCCCACACCATCTATTTCGAGCTTCCGCGCGGAATCAAGGCAGTTGAGCCCGAGACTGAGGACAAGAAAGAAACAGACAAGGAGTCGCTTGACGACTATATCTTCAGAAACACCCTTGGATTTAACCTCTACATAAGCGAGGTGGACCCCGAGACGAATATGAGATATATCGCCTCCGATCTTTACGATATCGTTACACGGGTAGCTGCTGAGGATTTCGTTTTCCTTGATTATGACTTCGAAACCTTCTGGGCGAGAAGAAATATAATCCTTACGAACATCTCGGAGATCGCGTCGGTCGGAGTTGAGTTCCTTATGGAGGACCTCAAGGGTGACTACACCTTTGACCTCACTCAGCCTGCGAACACGTCAAGCTCGCTTGGAGTATACGTTACCTCCTGGTCGGACGATGCGACGCCGAACAAGTTCACCGAGTTTATGGCGAACCCCGATTACGACAAGTATAAGCACAACGACGGAACGAGCCTTAAGAATCTTTACCTCTATATGAGCGGCGCAACTCCCGAGCAGCACGAGGACGCAAGCCCCGACACGCTTGGCGCATCCTGCTTCAGAGAGGCGATGCTTCTTATCTACTACGTCTCCTACGTTGATATCCTCTCGGATGAGGAGAGAGCGGAAGCTCCCAACCCCGACGACCTCGTTTTCAAAATGACTCTTCTTATGAAGAACGAGAAGGAAAAGAGTGAGGGCGACGGAGAGAAGGATCCTCCGATATACGTTTACGAGTATTACAGAATAGACGACCGCCGCGTCAGAGTCTGCATTTATAAGCAGGAGGGCTACAACGGCAAGAGACTTACGAGCGAGGTAGACGATTTCTATATCTCCACCTTCGCATTCAAGAAGATCGTGAGCGCGTTTAACGGAGTGCTTAACGCCGAGATCATCGACAGTAACGTCGGTTATCGCGACGAGCAGGACTGATCGGTCGGATAGGCAAGAGTGAATAATCCGAACTCGTTTTATAGAGGCGAATTATCCGTTATACATCGGTAAAAATTCTTATAATATCCGCATATTATTTCAAATTTTCACCTCGTCTTACGAAAAATTCGCTCTCTATAAAACTCAAGGAACTCTGTGCCTTAATTTTAAGTTGATTTTGGTACTTGGCTCTCGCAGCCAAGTGCGGACTTTGCAAGAGAGATAAGTGCCGAAAGCACGGAAAATTAAGGATTCAGAGCGGGTTTGGATTATTCACTCTTGCCT
>JAZLEH010000157.1:0-3013 GCA_045615165.1 Eubacteriales bacterium
CCCATCAAGCTCGTATGCAAAGGTGAAATCGCCCTTTTCCTCTTCGCAAAGGCGAACTACCTCACGCGCGAGGGCTTCTCCGCCCTTACCGCCCTCTGCCCAAACGGTAGAGAGAACGACGTTAACGCCGAGCTCGCGGGATTTTTCAACAATAAATTCGATCTCTGCATCGGTGTCGGTCGGGAATCTATTGATCGCAACGACGGAGGGGAGCTTATATACGTTCTTAATGTTTGAAACGTGACGAAGAAGATTGGGAACGCCGCGTTCAAGGGCCTCGAGGTTCTCTGCGCCGAGCTCGGTCTTTGCAAGTCCGCCGTGCATCTTAAGCGCGCGAACGGTAGCAACGATAACGACCGCATCGGGAGTGAGCCCTGCCATACGGCACTTGATATCAAGGAACTTTTCAGCTCCGAGGTCTGCGCCAAAGCCTGCTTCGGTTATTGCGTAGTCGCCCATCTTAAGAGCCGTTTTCGTTGCGATAACCGAGTTGCATCCGTGCGCGATATTTGCGAACGGTCCGCCGTGAACGAATGCGGGAGTACCCTCAAGGGTCTGCACGAGGTTGGGCTTAAGAGCATCCTTAAGGAGCGCGGTCATTGCGCCTGCCGCCTTAAGATCGCCCGCGGTAACGGGCTTTTCGTCGTATGTGTAGCCGACGATTATGCGAGAGAGTCTTTCCTTAAGGTCGTCAATAGAGGTTGAGAGGCAGAGGACTGCCATAATCTCGGATGCAACGGTGATGTCGTATCCATCCTCACGCGGAACGCCGTTTATTCTTCCGCCGAGACCGTCGGTAACGAAGCGGAGCTGGCGGTCGTTCATATCAACGCATCTCTTCCAGGTGATTCTTCTGGGGTCGATATTAAGGGCGTTACCCTGATAGATATGGTTATCGAGCATAGCGGCAAGAAGATTGTTTGCCGCGCCGATTGCGTGGAAGTCACCCGTGAAATGGAGGTTGATATCCTCCATGGGAATTACCTGCGCATAGCCGCCGCCTGCCGCACCGCCCTTGATACCGAAAACAGGACCGAGCGAGGGCTCTCGAAGAGCCACGGAAACGCGCTTTCCAATGCGGTGAAGACCGTCGGCAAGACCGATCGTGGTAGTGGTCTTACCCTCTCCTGCGGGGGTGGGGGTTATTGCGGTAACGAGTATGAGCTTACCGTCCTTTTTATCCTTAAGGTCGTCAAGCATCGAGAGGTCGAGCTTTGCCTTAACTCTTCCGTAAAGTTCAATATATTTTTCGTCTATACCTGCCTCACGCGCGATATCAAGAATATTCTTCGGTGTGACGGACTGTGCGATTTCAATATCAGTAAGCATTTTAATACTCCTTTAAAATATTTATACAAATAAATTATACAACACAGAATTTAAAAAGTCAACAAAAAATTCGCACGCGCACGCAAGGTTTTATAACGCAAAAATATCCCGTGGATTTTATCATATTTTTTCATAAAACCTCTTGACATTGCTCGACAGAAGTATTATAATATAGTGTACGACTTTGGGACTATAGCCTAAACTATGCCCAAACGCCGAAAAACACTACGGTCCGTAGTGCGTGGAGGTTTCAGGTGAAGCTCGATTTAAGACCGCTTCTGGCGGGTGAAAGACTTTTGACTTTCGAATATGAGCTTAAGCTCGAGATCGACCCGGAGGATACCGCAAGCTTTCTTTACGGTGTAAGTTTTCCTTCTCCCATGAAGGTTCAGGGTGATATTACCAACACCGCCGGTTATATGCGAATGACTATTGATGCATCGGTCGATTACGTCGCCGAGTGCGCAAGATGCCTTTCTCCTGTAAGCGGCCAGTTCACTCTCAGCCTTGAGAAAACCGTCGCCCCGAGGAATTTGCTTTCGAATCTTGATGAGGACAAACTTGACGACTACGCGATTATCGAGGACGGATTTCTTGATATGGACGAGCAGCTCCGCGCTCAGCTTGAGATGGAGTTCCCCATTAGATTTCTTTGCCATGATGATTGCAAGGGTCTTTGCCAAAAATGCGGCAAAAATCTGAACGAGGGAAAATGCGATTGCGTCACGAAAGAGATCGATCCGCGCTTTGCTCCGCTTCAGAAATTACTTGACGAAATGAAAAAATAAAAACACATACAAAGAGAATGCTTGTCAGCAGACTCGTTTTAGGAGGTAACCACAATGGCAGTTCCGAAGAGGAAAGTTTCTCACGCGAGAAAAATGAAGAGACGCTCCAGCGTATGGAAGCTTGAGCAGCCCACCAACCTTGTTGCTTGCCCTCAGTGCGGCGAAGTAAATCTTGCTTACCGCGTATGCAAGGCTTGCGGCTACTACAACGGTGTTGAGGTTGTTGCTAAGAACCAGAGCGAAAAGTAATTTACGCTTGAAAACGAGACGGTCACCGTCTCGTTTTTTCTTTTCCGTTATATTAAAAGAGGCTGTCCCAAGTTCAAAAGCTTGAGTCAGCCTCTTTTATCAATTTTCTGGGTGCGTTTATTTTACGGACACGTTAGATTCCGTTCATATTGTCGAGAACGAACTGTACGAATACGTTTGATCCTACCTCAAGCGCGCGCTCGTCGATCATAAAGTTTGCCTGATGAACTGCCGCCGTGTAGCCAAGCTCCTTATTAGCGATTCCGAGGTGGAAGATGCAGCCGGGCTTCTCAGCCGCCATATACGCAAAGTCCTCTCCCCCGAGGGACTGCTCGGAATAAACGCGGACGTTCTCTTCGCCGAGGAGCTTCGTCGCGCTCTTGATCACGAGGCCCGTGATATGCTCGTCGTTTACCACGATCGGATAGTGCTTATCGTGAACGAACTCTGCTCTGCCGCCCGAGACCTCGGCAATATTTGCGATAATGCGCTTGATCTTACCTATCAGAAGCTCTGCGTCCTCCGGGAAATGAGTGCGGAGCGTGCAGTAGAGGGAGCAATGATTGCAGACTACGTTATTAGCCGTGCCGCCGTTGAACGCGCCAACGTTGAAGACCACGGGGTGATTTGCCTTGATCTCCTTCGCC
>JAZLEH010000158.1:0-6607 GCA_045615165.1 Eubacteriales bacterium
ATAGAGGGGCAGGTAAGAGGGGTTATCGGAATGATAGAGCGCGACTCCTATTGCGTGGATATTCTCACGCAGGTGAATGCGATAAATTCCGCGCTTAATTCCTTTTCAAAGGAGCTCTTTGAGGCTCATATAAGAACCTGCGTCGTTGATGGGATAAAGAACGGCGACGAGGGCGTTGTTGACGAGCTCGTATCAAGCGTTGGAAAGTTTATAGGATAATATTATGATGAAAAAATATAAAGTAAACGGGATGAGCTGTGCCGCCTGCTCTGCTAGAGTTGAGCGAGTGGTGCGTGGCGTTAGCGGTGTTACCGAGTGCCAGGTCAATCTTTTGACGGGGTCAATGACGGTTGACGGCGGCGATGAATCCGATATTGTCGGTGCGGTTAAAAACGCGGGCTACGAGGCTATCCCGGAGGATAAGAAGAGGGAAGAGAATACGGAAACCACGCGTGAAAAAAGGCGTATCCTTTTCCGCCTTATAAGCTCTCTTGTGGTTTTAACTCTCCTTATGTATATTTCAATGGGTCACTTGATGTGGGGCTTTTATCTGCCTCCGTTTATGCGCGGTGCGGTAACGCTTGCACTGATCGAAATGGTGCTTGCCCTCGCGGTGCTCATAATTAACAGAAGCTTCTTTATAGTCGGATTCAAGGGCGTTATAAATAAATCGCCGAATATGGACACGCTCGTTGCGCTTGGCTCGGGAGTGTCGTTTGCCTGGAGCACCTACATCACGGTAAGAATGATAATCAAATCGGGCGACCTTTCACACGATCTTCATAATCTGTATTATGAGTCGGCGGCAATGATCCTCGTTTTGATCACTCTCGGTAAGCTTCTTGAAGCCTTTGCAAAGGGAAAAACGACCGATGCGATAACCAAGCTTTTGACCCTCACCCCGAAGAGTGCTACGGTAATACGAGACGGCAAGGAGATATCGATCCCATCGTCAGAGGTCGTTATCGGTGACGTTTTTATCGTAAGACCCGGCGAGAACCTAGCCGTTGACGGAATCGTTATTGACGGTGAGAGTGCTGTCGATGAATCCGCCCTCACGGGTGAGAGCATCCCTCTGGAAAAGAAGAGGGGAGACAAGGTATACGCTGCAACGATGAATAGCTTCGGTATGCTCACCTGCCGCGCAACGAGCGTTGGAGAGGACACGGTTATGTCGGGTGTCGTCAAGATGGTCTCCGATGCATCGGCATCGAAAGCCCCGATCGCAAAGGTGGCGGACCGTGTCGCCGCATTTTTTGTTCCCGTAGTTCTGCTTATCGCTTTTGCGACGACGGTTGTGTGGTTGATTGTAAACAATAGTTTGGGTTATGCGCTTGAGCGCGGTATATCCGTACTCGTAATAAGTTGTCCTTGCGCGCTTGGACTTGCAACGCCCGTTGCAATAATGGTTGCAAGCGGTATCGGAGCGAGGTGCGGGGTGCTCTTCAAGAGTGCCGTCGCGATAGAGGCTTCGGGTAGAGCCACGATAATAGCTCTTGATAAAACGGGCACGATAACTCTTGGTGAGCCTACCGTCACCGATATTATTCCGCTTGGCGTGAACGAAGAGGAATTGCTCATAGTTGCCGCCTCTCTCGAATCGTCAAGCGAGCATCCGCTTGCCCGTGCGGTTATGGGTTGTGTGGCGGAGCGCGAGATTTCCTACACTCGCTCGGAGGAATTTAAGGCGATGACGGGCAGCGGAGTTTCGGGTGTTGTTAACGGAGTCTTGGCATACGGTGCAAGCGTTAAATACGCCGCGAGTATCACGCCTCTTTCGCACGAGGTTGCCGAGATATCGGAGAGCCTTTCGTCCGACGGAAAAACGCCTCTCGTATTTATTCACGGTGAACGTGTTATCGGTATTATCGCCGTTTCCGACGTCGTTCGAGAGGATAGCAGGGAAGCCGTCGCAGAGCTTCAGTCAATGGGGCTTGAATGCGTTATGCTCACGGGTGATAATAAAAAATGCGCCGAGGCAATTGCAAAAAGCGCGGGAATATCCGCCGTATACGCCGAGCTTATGCCGGGGGATAAAGCCGCAGTGCTGAAGGACCTCTCGCGTGACGGTAAGGTAATTATGGTCGGCGACGGAATTAACGACGCGCCCGCTCTCGCATCGGCAGACGTCGGTATGGCGATCGGATGCGGAACGGATATTGCGATAGAATCGGCAGACGTCGTGCTGATCCGCCCCGGGCTTTCGGGCGTGGTTTCGGCACTGAAGATAGGAAGAGCCGCACTTAAGACTATAAAAGAAAATCTGTTTTGGGCGTTTATTTATAACCTTATCGGAATCCCCCTTGCCGCAGGTGTGTTTATAAGCCTCGTCGGATGGGAGCTTACGCCTATGTTCGGCGCTTTGGCAATGAGCCTTTCAAGCTTCTCTGTGGTTATGAACGCTCTCAGGCTTAATTTAAAAAAATTTGATGCAAAATATAATAATGATACAACGAAAGGTGAAGAAATGGGAAAATTATTTGACATCTTTAAAAAGAAAAAGACGGAAAGCGAGCCCTATAAAGCAACGCTTGTGGTAGAGGGAATGATGTGCCCGCACTGTGAAGCGAGAGTAACTAAGGCGGTGGAAGCCGTTGAGGGTGTGATCTCGGTAAAGGCGAGCCACGCCGATAAGAGCGTTGAACTCGCTCTTAAGGATGAATCGATTCTCGATGCCGTTAAGTCGGTAATCATTGCCGAGGGTTATACCGTAGCTTAATAATATCTCGACTCCGCCCGCATGATCGGGCGGAGTTTTTTAATTGTATACAAAAAAGAACAATATATTTTAAAGTTAACACTTGACACTTATTTTTATATAATGTATAATGTAAGCATCAAATTGTATACAAGCATACATTTAAGTGCGAAAGGAAAGAAAAATGATTTTCAGAAACCCCCACACTAACTTAATTGAACAGTCGCAATACAAGTATTCTCTTCAGGACGTTGATTCGCCCAACCTTTATAGAGATATTTATCCCTACGAGGAGATACCGAAGATTGCATTCAACCACCGCCACGTGCCGATCGATATGCCCGATCAGGTATGGATCACCGACACGACCTTCCGCGACGGTCAGCAGTCTCGCGCTCCGTATACGGTAAAGCAGATCGTCGATCTTTATAAAATGCTTCACCGCCTCGGTGGCGAGAACGGAATAATTCGCCAGTCGGAATTCTTCGTTTATACGAAAAAGGACAGAGAAGCGCTCCTCAAATGTATGGAGCTCGGATATAAATTCCCCGAAATCACGACTTGGATCAGAGCGAAGAAGGAGGACTTCAACCTCGTAAGCGATCTTGGAATCAAGGAAACGGGTATCCTCGTCTCCTGCTCCGACTACCATATATTCAAAAAGCTCGGTCTTTCAAGACGAGAGGCGCTTGATCACTATCTCGGAGTAGTTAAAAACGCATTCAGCGCAGGCATCCGTCCGAGATGTCACCTTGAGGATATAACCCGTGCGGACTTTTACGGCTTCGTAGTTCCCTTTGTTCACGAGCTTAATGAGCTTGCACAGGAGGCGAGAATTCCCGTTAAGATCCGTATGTGCGACACGATGGGCTACGGTGTTTCAATCCCCGGCGTTGCCCTCCCGCGAAGCGTTCCCGGTATCGTATACGGTCTTCACCACTATGCGAACGTATCGTCGGATATGCTTGAATGGCACGGACATAACGACTTCTACAAGGGCGTTGCAAACGCGGTCTCGGCTTGGCTTTACGGCGCGTCGGGCGTAAACTGCTCCCTCCTCGGAATCGGTGAGAGAACGGGTAACGTTCCTCTCGAAGCGATGGTAATGGAATATGCGTCACTCCGCGGAAGCCTTGACGGAATGGACACCACCGTTATCACTGAGATCGCCGAATACTTCAAACGTGAGATGGGATACGACATTCCTCCGATGACCCCCTTCGTCGGCGATAACTTCAACGTAACGAGAGCGGGCATACATGCAGACGGTCTTATGAAGGATGCCGAAATATACAACATCTTCGATACTGAGAAAATACTTAACCGTCCCGCCGAGGTTGCAATATCCAACACCTCGGGTCTCGCGGGAATTGCGTACTGGATCAATAAGCACTACGGTCTCAGAGGCGTTGATGCAGTAACCAAGCAGGACGCTATCGTAATAAAGACTAAGGCGGCAGTAGATAAGGCGTACGAGGACGGACGAACCACCCTCATGGGTGACGACGAGCTCTTCGCGATCGTTCGCTCCATCGCTCCCGATTTCGCAGTATAAGGAGTTTTTCGTATGATAGTTGACAGTAAATCACCCTCTCTTGAAGAAATGGTGTTTTCAAAGCTCGAGGAAGAGATCCTTTCGGGAGAGCTTGTGCGCGGTACGGCACTCGGTGAAATAGCTCTTGCAAAAAGGCTCGGAGTCAGCAGAACGCCGATAAGAGGAGCTCTTCACAGACTTGCTGAAGAGGGGCTTATCGAAATACTTCCCAACAGGGGAGCAACGGTTATAGGAATCAATATCGACGACCTCATCGATATATACAGAATAAGAAGCCGTCTTGAAGGTCTCGCCTCGGCGCTTGCCGCTGAGCGAATCACCGAAAAGGAGCTTGCCCTCCTCACCGAAACGGTTGAGCTCGTTGAGTTCTATATAAGCAAAAACGACACGGAGCACATCAAAGAGCTTGATACCGTGTTCCATAGTGTAATTTATAAGGCATCGGGATCGAGATTCCTTTCGGGAACTCTTTCCGAGCTTCACAGAAAAATAAAGTCGTACAGAAAACGCTCGCTTGCCGTCCCGGGAAGACTCTCGGTTTCGGCAGAGGAGCACAGAGAAATTCTTGAAGCGATCAAGGCGCACGATGCAAAAAAAGCCGACACGCTTACCTCTCTTCACGTACAGAGAGCGCTTGAGAATATGATCTCGGCACTAAAATAAGGAGAAACCATGGGATACACAATAGTTGAAAAAATAATTAAAAATCACCTCGTTTCGGGTGAGATGATAAAGGGGCAGGAGATCGGTCTCAGAATCGACCAAACTCTCACCCAGGATGCAACCGGAACGATGGCGTATCTTCAGTTTGAGGCGATGGGATGCGAGAGAGTAAAAACCGAGCTTTCGGTAGCTTATATCGATCACAACACTCTTCAAGCGGGATTTGAAAACGCAGACGACCACAGATACATTCAGACCGTAACCAAAAAGCACGGCATTAGATTCTCCCGCCCCGGCAACGGCATCTGCCATCAGGTGCACCTTGAGCGCTTCGGAATCCCCGGCAAGACTCTTATCGGATCGGATAGCCACACTCCCACGGCGGGCGGTATAGGAATGCTTGGTATGGGTGCTGGCGGTCTTGACGTTGCAGTAGCAATGGGCGGCGGTACTTATTACATAACGATGCCCAAGGTTATAAAGATCAATCTTGAAGGGAAGCTTCCCGATTACGTTGGCGCAAAGGATATCATCCTTGAGGTGCTTCGTATGCTCGGAGTAAAGGGCGGTGTCGGTGCTGTCGTTGAATACGCGGGCGAGGGAATAAAATCTCTCTCCGTTCCGCAGAGAGCGACTATAACGAATATGGGCGCTGAGCTCGGAGCGACAAGCTCGATATTCCCCTCCGACGAGGTCACCCTGGCATTCCTTAAGGCAGAGGGCAGAGAAGAGGTTTACACTCCTCTCGCACCCGATGCTGATGCGGTCTACGATGCGGAATACACCATCGACCTCTCAAAGCTTTCTCCCCTTGCGGCGTGCCCGCATAGCCCGGATAACGTCAAGCCCGTGTCAAATCTTGCGGGTATGAAGATAAATCAGGTATGCATCGGCTCTTGCACCAACTCTTCAATGCTCGATATGCTTACCGTTGCCGCAATGCTTAAGGGAAAAACGGTTCACCCCGACGTCAGTCTCTCTATTTCTCCCGGATCAAAGCAGGTATATACGATGCTGGCAGAGTGCGGCGCTCTTGCAGACCTCATTTCAGCGGGTGCAAGAATCCTTGAATGTGCTTGCGGTCCTTGCATCGGTATGGGATTCTCTCCGAAGTCGGCGGGCGTCAGCCTCAGAACCTTCAACCGTAACTTCCTTGCAAGAAGCGGTACTGCAGATGCTGAGGTATATCTCGTCTCACCCGAGACGGCGGCGGCTTCCGCAATAGCAGGTGTGTTCACCGATCCTACAACGCTCGGATGCGCACCCGTGATAAATATTCCCGAGATATTTACTGTAAACGACAACCTTATCGAGCTTCCCGCATCGGTTGATGAGGCGGCGGATATCGTAGTTGAGCGCGGACCAAATATCAAACCTATTCCCACGGGTAAGTCACCCGACGAAAATCTTGAATCAAAGCTCATTCTTAAGGTTGGCGATAACATCACGACCGACCATATTATGCCCGCGGGAACAAAGGTTCTTCCTTACCGTTCAAACGTTCCGAAGCTCTCCGAATTTTGCTTCACCGTCTGCGATAAGGATTTCCCCGAAAGAGCAAAGGCGCTCGGCGGCGGAGTTATCCTCGGCGGTCAGAATTACGGTCAGGGCTCTTCACGAGAGCACGCCGCCCTCGTGCCCCTGTATCTTGGAGTGAAGGCGGTCATCGCCAAGGGCTTTGCCCGTATACA
>JAZLEH010000159.1:0-5733 GCA_045615165.1 Eubacteriales bacterium
GTTAAGGGCATCGCATACGAAAACGCAAAGAACTACTTTAATTTCTAAAAAACAAAAGGGCGAGAATTTCTCGCCCTTTTTTGCGCTTGTTTTAAATTAATCAATTACGGTTGTTCCCCAGTTTGAGAAGGTGATGTTGAGAGAACCGTTTTCCATATATTTGTTGGACACCATCGACTGGATCTGACCGTCAATTACGGTGATGGTTAAGTCAGCGGCTTCGCAATAGAAAACGCCTGGATCAACTTCTTTGAATATCTGCTGATATTCTGACCAATCGGTCAAGCCTGAAGCTATAGTATAAACGTCTTCCGGTCCAAGGCCTTCAACTGCCACACCGTTATAGTATGCAGATTCTCCGTCGGTATAATAGGCCTCTTCTCCGTCGGGGGTAGAGGAGAAGATATAAACCTTGTCTCCGTCGATCTTGATGTCCATAATACCGTTTTCGTTTCCGTCACTTACAACGATATTAATGGTAACGTTTTCGTACTCGAAGAGCGCCGCCCACTCGGGATCGATCTCTACGACGCCCTCGTTGGGATCAATTGCTGTGGCGTTATAGTTAGAGAATTCAGCTTCAAGTTCGTAGTCTTCATAAGTCATACAGAAGCTAGAAATCGTTCCTCTGAAAGCGTAGAACGTTATGTTATGTAAACTGCAATAGTATTCGGCAGCGCCTGTTTGTTCAAGATCATCATAGCAGTCGGAATGATCAAAGAAGTAACGAATGGATGAATAAAAACCGTCAGGAGAAGAGTCTGGATCAAGCTTGCCGTTAACGTATACATCCTCGCCGTCCGTATAGGTTACCGTTATGTATCCGTCAATGTTTTCCATTACCCATATTTGGTTGCCATCAATTTTGAAGGTGTAGTAATAGGTGGCGTCGTATTCAAAATCTCTCTCGGTTATTTTAATCGTAACGTTTTTGTAGTCAAAGAGTTTAACCCACTCCTTGTAGGTGAGACCGACGTTATTAACGTCGGGCTTTATAAAATAGTTGCCGCACAAGTCGCAGAATTTGTTGCAGTCATCGTCGATATGCGCGCAGGCGTCAGTGTCAGTGTCTACGATCGGCATAGGCATACTGCAGTTGTCGCACCTGCCGTCCTTGTCGTAGTCGATATGCGCGCAATCGGTATTGTTTTCGGTGTTAGGAGTATAGTTAATAATGGTATTTCCCCACTCGAAGAAGTCTGCACGGAAGGAGAAATTATCGTCGTCATAATAAATGTTCTGGAGCTTTCCTGCTTCAACGAAGATCGTTAATCCTAAATCTTCGGAATAGAATCTGTTTCCGCCCTCGTTTATGAAGAGGTCGTAGTACTCGGAGAAATCGATTTCCTCGATAAACCAGCTATAAATATCTTCAAGTGTGATTTCGCTCGTTTCAACTCCGTTAAGATATACCGTCTTTCCGTCATAGTAAACGTCGCACTTGTAACCCGAGGATTCAAATTCCTGATAAAGAATTCTGTCGCCGCAGATCTGTATAGAGAGGCACATCGATTCACCCTCAGCCGAATATTCCATCTTGATGGAAACGTTGTCAAATACGAATAAGTTCTTCCAGCTCTCTTCGGTGATCTTGTCGACAACGTCGTTGCCGCCGTTCTTCACGGGCTGATAGCATTCGTCGCAGAGTCTGTCGTTGTCGTTATCGTAATGCTTGCAATTGATCTCGGTATCGTTGGAGTCGTTCTTATCAACTACGGTCGTACCCCATTCAGTGTACCATACCATAACGTTGTCGTTACCGTCATGCGCGTAAGATTCAAAGAGTCTGCCTTCCTTAAGATAAAGCTCAATACCCTCGGATTCTGAGTAGAATTTATTCTCGTCGATCTGAGTGAAATAATTAAAATATTCGGAGTAATTCGCGCTCGCCGTTGCTATGAGATAAACGGTAGCGGGAGTATAAAGATCGGTCTCATTGCCTTCAAGGTAAACCTTTTTACCGTCGGTAAAGAGCGTTGCCTCGCCGTTCTTGGTAGACATATAAAGAAGGATTTTACTACCGTCGATACGCGCAACAAGATTGGTTTGTTCGCCGTTCATGCAAATAGCGGTTTCAATAGTAACGTTATCGTAATCGAAGAGCTTTTTCCACTCTTCTTCGGTGAGCTTTCCAAATTCGGTGTCTGTAATACCACCGTCTCCGCCGTTATCGGAATTTCCTCCGTTGCTTGCTACGGTTTTGCCCCAATCGGAGAAGGTTGCGGTAACGGGGACGTCTTCATCGGTAATAGCTACAAGATCAAGTCTTCCGTTTCTGATATTAATTTCAACGGGAATTCCTTTGCCGATGAATCTCTCGTCGGAAACCTTTGTAAAGCTATCGTAAACGTCGGTGAAATCAATGATATCACGATACATACTCTCAAGCTGCTTGGGGGTCGCGCCCGTGAACAGCTTGCCGTTCATATAAACGTCCTTGCCGTCGGTATAGTAAACTACCGAATTATTGCTGCCCTTTGTGGTGACCTGAATCTCCTTGCCGCTGATCTTAACGATCATCATCTGCTCTTCGCCTTCATATCTTGCAACCAATGTGATGGTAACGTTATCAAAGATGAAGAGGTCGTTCCAGTTGCTCTCGTTTATTTCAACGTTGGTTTCTTCCTCGCTTACGCCGGGGTCATCGGGGTTGCCGGGTTCGCCTGGCTTGCCGGGTTCGCCGGGTTCGCCCGGCTTGTCGGTGATGTCAGTGTTTCCTGAATCGTCAGGACCATCGGGTGATACGTTTCCACCGCCGTTTATGGGATTGTCCGCAACGTAGTCCTTGTCGATCGCGGTCTTGTTCCAATCAGAGAACGCTACGTTTACAACGAGATCGCCTTCGTTAATTACGATCGTGTCAAGCTTTCCGCCTTTAGTCACGTTAATGATAATTGCATTGTCGCCCATAACGAAGCTGCCGTCGCTCTTCTTAGTGAACTCGCTGAAGGCTCCGGTGTAATTAACAACACTCTCATAGAATGAAGAAACGTTATCCGCGGTTGCCCCCTCGAGTTTTTCACCGTTCATATAAACGTTCGTGCCGTCGGTGTAGTAGGTCATAGATCCGTTAGAGTCTTCCATAACCATCTGAAGCTCTGCACCGTTGATCTTGACCCAAACGCTCTGAACGTCGTCGTTTTCCTCTGCTATCATAGTGATGGTAACGTTCTGGAATTTGAAGAGGTCATCCCAATTATCTGCGGTGATCTCTACGGGAGTTTCATCTTCGTCATCTCCGCCGTCACCCTTTTCGTCGTCCTTGCCGCCGTCGTCCTTGCCGTCGTCGTCCTTGCCGTCGTCGTCCTTGCCGTCGTCATCGTCTTCGATTTCCTTATTGCAGTTTTCGCAGATGCCGTCGCCGTCAGTATCGACGCAAACGTTGCATCCACCGCCGCCGGAGCAAGCCGTGAGTATCGCTATCGATCCGATAAGCATGAAAAGAGCGATAAGTAAGCTGATTATCTTTTTCATAACAATCTCCTTCTGCCTTTTTGTTAATCCCCGACGCCAAGGCGAGCGACGGGTAATATATTTAATATATCTACTCTCATTATACATCGGCGCTTGTTATTTGTCAATACTTTCGGTAAGGTTTTTGACGGTGGCAGAGCCGCCCGATATTGACTTTTTTGTTGCTTTATGATATAATATTATAAAAAACATAGGTGGTTTAATATGTTCAAGACGGAAACTCATATTCACACGAGCGAGGTTAGCTCCTGCTCGTGGAAAAAGGCGCGCGAAATGGCGAGGCTTTATAAAGAGGCTGGCTACAGCACGATATTCATAAGCGATCATTTTCAGTCGAATTCGATTGACGTTCTCGGCGATCTTAAATGGAATGAGAAAACGGCGGTATTCCTTTCGGGTTATTATAAGGCGAAAACCGAGGGCGACAAGATCGGACTCAACGTTTTGCCCGCGGCGGAATTCTGCTTTGCCGACTCAAAAAATCATTTCCTCGCTTACGGCATAACCAAGGAGTTCCTTGACGCAAACCCCGATATTCATAAATTGACTGCGGCTGAATTTTCTCGCATCGCGCACGAGGCAGGGATCTTTATCGTACACGCCCACCCATTCAGAGATGGAAAGGACGGCGCAATGCCCGAGCTTGTCGATGCGATCGAGGTGTATAATTCCAATCCGCGCCACGAGGATCACAGCGAGCTTTCCGAAGCGCTTGCAAGGGAATATAACCTCCCCGTCAGTGCAGGATCGGATGCCCACAGAGACGAGGACGTAGCCCGCACGGGAATTATGACTGAGTTTGAAATCAAAACGACGGAGGACTTCATCCGCGCCGTTAAATCGGGCGAGATTGAAATCATAAGAGGGGTTGTTGCGGAATGATATACTTTCTCAGCGATCAGCACGGCGGCGAGGCGGTCGGCGAGCTTACGAAATATCTTGAAGAGGCAAACGACGACGATCTTCTCATAATCCTCGGCGACCTCGGACTTAAATTCACCGATAAAGAAGAAAACAAGGACTTTGATAAGCTCTTCCTTTCTTCAAGAAAGAAGATCGCCTTTATTGACGGAAATCACGAAAACTTTGATTATCTCTATTCTTTCCCGATCGGCGAGGCGTACGGCGCACCCGTGCATATCCTCACGGAAAATATAGTCCATCTAATGCGCGGATATATTTACGATATAAAGGGCAAAAGCTTCTTCGTTTTCGGCGGATGCAAGAGCGGCGCAAAGTGGAAGGATCTCGGTCTTTGGTGGCCGCAGGATGCCCCGACCGAGGAGGAGCTCGACAGAGCCTATAAAAATCTTAACGCCGCAGGCAATAAGGTCGACTATGTTTTAACGCACAAGTATGAAGAAGGGAAGGGCACTCAAACGCCCGATCTCTTCAACCTTTGCAAGTACATAAACGAGAGCGTCGATTTCAAGCTATGGTACGCGGGCCATTGGCACGAGCAGAGGAGGATCGACGATAAGCATATTCTCGTTTACGATAAGCTCGTTGAAATTGAATAAGATAAAGGCGAAGGTTTTGCACCTTCGCCTTGTTTTATTACTTATTGTGGGATGAAACGGTAAGAACGACCTTTCCTACGTTCTTTCCTTTATAGAGAAGATCGTGTGCCGCTTCGGCTTCTTCAATCGGAAGAACCTTGTATATCGTGGGCTTTACCTCGCCCGACTCAACCTTCGGCCAAACCTTCTTCACAAGCTCGGAGAGGATGAAAGCCTTCATTTCGGGAGTTCTTGAGCGGAGAGTGCTTCCGATAATTCTTACGTTGCGGACGTATATGTTTTTGAGGTCGATCTCGGTCTTCGTCCCTGCGAGCGCCGCAATCATGATCCATCTTGCGCCGTGCTTTAAGTAGTGGATGCACTTGCCCATTATCTCGCCGCCGAGACAGTCGATGGCAACGTCAACGGGGTGGCCTGCCTCAAGCTCTCTTTTAAGAACCTCAACGATATCCTCGCTCGAGGTGTCAACGACGATATCAGCGCCGAGGTGGGAAATGCTATTCGCGATCTCAGCCGAGAGGACGGTGGTGATGACTCTTGCGCCGAACGCCTTTGCCATAGGGATAACGACACTTGCAAGTCCGCTTGCGCCTGCGTTCATAAGGAGCGTGTCGCCTGCCTTAAGCCCACCCTCGATGAAGAGGTTGAGATATGCGGTTGCAAACGCCTCGGGTATTGCCGCCGCCTCAACGAGCGAGCAATTATTTGGTATCGGCATAAGCATATCGTATTTTACGTT
>JAZLEH010000160.1:0-3347 GCA_045615165.1 Eubacteriales bacterium
CTGAAGCGCATCCGCCATTCCGAATACCAGCATTCCGATTATACTGTCAACGTACATAATTACCGAGAACGCCGCAACCGCCGTCGTGCCGCCGTATCTAAGAAGAAAGAAGTTAAACACGATCGACATAACAGACATTGAGACACTGCCGAAAAATTCGCTTGATCCGTTTGCGACGATGCGTATAAGCACCGATCTTTTTACCACGCCCTTGGTGTAATAAAGGTCCATACGGCGCTTTCTGAAAAGCATAAGCGTTATGACCGAGCCTATCGCCATTGAAAGACAGCTCGTGAACGCCGCCGCCCAAACACCCTGCCCGAGGAAGGCGATAAGGATAATATCAAGAATGATGTTGAACGCCTGCGTGCCAATACCTATCCACATTGAAGCCTTTTCCTTGCCGCAGGCGCGCAGATAGTTGTCCGTCGCGTGATATAACAGCATCAGCGGTGCAAAAGCGGCGTAAACGCGAATATAAGTGATTCCGTATTCGATAGCCTTTGCCGACGCACCGGGCGCAAGAAAACGCACGAACGGGGAGGCGAATACATAACCCGAAATGCCTATAACGCAGGAAATAAAGAAGATGAGCTTTAGAGTGAAGCAAAATACCTGCGAAGCTTCCTCGCGCTTTTTCTCACCGAGAAGAACTGATATGCGCACCGACGCGCCGGTGGCGATAAGGTTTGAAAAACCGAAAATTATCATAATGATCGGCATTATCAAGTTGATCGCGGCAAGAGCGTCCTCGCCTATAAAACGACCGACGAACAGTCCGTCCGCTATCTGATAAAGCGCACCAAACGCCATAGTTATCATCGACGGTATCGCACAGCGGAAGAATAGCCTCGTCGGTGATAGCTTTTCAAAAACCTCTGAATCCATAAAACCCTCCAAAAACAAAAAACTCCGGTTATTACAAAGAATAACCCGAGCTCACTCGGACACCTAATCCGGCATTTCGGCGCTACGGCGCACTGCCTCCGGTGACCATATTTCATTGATAATATTCTATCATAAAGAAACGCAAAAGTAAAGAGGTTTTGCGAAAAAAACAAAACCTCTTTTGTGATTCGTTGTTATATTCCGTAAGCTCCCGTTATCGGATCTCTGAAAATATTGATTTCGGGAGTCTTAAAAGTGAAAAGGACGAACGACAGCGCAATGATGCAAAGCATAAGAACCGCGCCTTTTTGCGACCGACAGGCGATCCGCTTGTTTTTCAGCGCCCACGCCTCATAAATATAGGCTGATGCCGCCGAGATAAAGAATATTGAGATGTTTATAAAGTCCGGCGACTTGCCGATAACACCGTTATAGGTGTAGAATAATATCGGAATAAGACAAAGCCCGATAACTATTCCGCGAAGCTTTACGCACCAAAATCTCTCGTAAGACTTGAAGAAAAGCCCCTCGATAACGGCGAAAATAAACGCCGGCCAAAAGAGCAGCTTCATATGCTCCCAAGTCGATTCGTTAACTCCCGAAAACGGCGCGATCCATATAGCCTCGCCGAGCCAATCATATAAAAAATGCAGTAGCGTGCCACCGAGTGCCGTCACCGCAAATCCAAAAAGCTGCCATATCCAAACCGATCTTTTCATACCACGTCTCCAAGCTTGTTTTATGATAGTATATTCATGTAAAAAAGAAACTATTCCTTAAAAAGACCTGAGCTTGTTTTTTCGTTTGGGTTGAAATAAAGAGAAAAACGTGATAAAATATAAATATGAACAAGATAAATCAAATTGAGGAGCATCTATGAAGAAAATAAAGCAGAATCGCCTCGCAAGCTTTGTTGCAATAGCTATCGTCTATATGCTTGCAACGCTTATCGGAGTGCTCGTTTACCGTGCGCTTGATTTTAACTTTTGGATATCGTTATTGATTGCCGACGCTTCGGCTACCGTCTTTGTATTTGTGTTTAGCGTGATATTTAAAAATGCGTCGATCTACGATCCCTATTGGAGTGTTCAGCCGCCCGTAATTCTAATCGCTTTTGCATCGGGAGCGGAATTGATCGCGCTTGGAATACTATTGATCGCGGTAGTTTCATTCTGGGCGCTTCGCTTAACTGCAAATTGGGCGTATACTTTTTTAAGCCTCTGCCATCAGGATTGGCGTTATACTATGCTCAAAGAAAAAACAGGTGCATTATATCCGATAGTCAATTTTGTGGGAATACATTTCGTTCCAACTCTCGTTGTGTACGGGTGTGTATTGCCGGCGGTTTATGCTATCAGAGTCGGCGTTTCGCTAAATCCGATAAGCGTGATATTTGTTGCCGTATCATTAGGTGCCGCAGTAATGCAGGGAATCGCAGATATACAGATGCATAAGTTCAGGCGGAATCGCGACGGTGCGTTTATACGCCGCGGATTATGGAAGTACTCACGTCACCCAAACTATCTCGGTGAGATATTAATGTGGTGGGGGATTGCGCTTGCGGTAGTGTGCTCCGCGCCTGAGGCGTGGTATCTTATTTTCGGAGCTGTTGCAAACACCTTGCTGTTTTTGTTCGTCAGCATCCCTTTGGCAGATGGAAGACAAGCGCGCAAAGACGGTTTTAGAGAATATAAAAAGCAAACTCGGATGCTTCTTCCCATTAAAAAGTAATTAGCGTGAAAATATGAATCAGTACTTAAAGAACCTTAATAAAATTGAATTTGTAGTTACATACGCCTGCACGGGTAGGTGCAAGCATTGCTCGGAGGGTGACCACAAGCCTTCGGGCGAGCACATCGACCCGACGATTGCCGCCGATGCGGTAAGAAGAGTCGCATCGGAATATCAGTTGAAAACCGTGATGGCATTCGGCGGTGAGCCGCTCCTTTATCCGGATGCGGTCTATGAAATTATGAGCGCCGCAAAGGACTTGAATATCCCGAAAAGGCAGGTCATAACCAACGGTTATTTCTCAAAAAGCCTCGATAAGATTGCAGAGGTCGCAAAGCGCCTCTCGGAGTGCGGAGTAAACGATCTTCTCCTCTCGGTAGATGCCTTTCACCAGGAAACGATACCGCTCGATACAGTCAAAGCTTTTGCAAGCGAAGCGATCAAGGCGGGAATACCGACTCGGCTTCAGCCCGCGTGGCTCGTCAGCCCGTCGCACGGCAACTCGTATAATATAAAAACGCGCGAGATCCTCGCAAGCTTTGATGGGATGAATATCCCCACGGGAGAGGGAAATATTATCTTCCCCGAGGGTAACGCGAAAAAATACCTCGCGGAATATTTTAGCGAAAGCACCCCCGAAAATCCGTACGTGGACGACCCGTGCGACGTAAAATGCATCTCCTTCTCACCAAACGGCGACGCCCTTGACGGCAACGCCTATAAGCAGG
>JAZLEH010000161.1:0-2383 GCA_045615165.1 Eubacteriales bacterium
CCTTTCGCTGATTTCGGCACTCATTCTTATGAAAACGAACGACCCGTCGGGAAAGATCGGACTTGCGGCAATTATTTCGTTAACCCTATCATCCGTCGCCGCCTCCGCGGTGCACGCAAAAAAATACGGCGCGGGGCTATCGATCGTCACGGCGGCAATAGTCGTTTTAATTTTGATCGCGGCGTCGCTCATATCCACTCGCGGAGAGGTTTCGGCAAAGGCGCTCGGCTGTTACGGTTGCTATATGCTGGCGGCAATTTTGACCTCGTTTATCACAGGGCGCGGAAGATGATTCCGCGTCTTTTTCTTATCATCTATTGACATTGCAGCGGAAATGTATTATTATAAGTATGATATATATATAATAAAAGGAAAAAAAGATGTTAAAAAGATTTCTTCATTATTATAAGCCGTATAGGTTTATGCTTTCGCTCGACCTTTTAGCCGCGCTTATAATCTCGCTTATCGGAATGGTTTATCCGATCATCACCGAAAAGATGCTTCGCGACTTTACCGAGCAGACCTATTCGGTGGACAACATCATATTCTTAAGCTCGCTCGTGCTTTTGCTTTACGTGGCGCGCCTATTCCTGCGCTATTTCGTGCAGTATTACGGTCACCTTATCGGTGTCGGAATGCAGGCAACGATGAGGCGGGATCTATTCAACCAAATACAGAAGCTCCCCTTCTCATTCTACGACGAGAACGAGACTGGTAAGATAATGACGAGAATGACCTCCGACCTCTTTGAGGTCAGCGAGCTTGCGCACCACGGTCCTGAGAACCTGCTTATCAGCATTGCGACCTTTATTTTCGCATTCATATACCTCGTCAGCATAAACTGGATACTCACCCTTATAATCTTCATCTGCGTGCCGATCCTTATTGCGATCTCAATGCATTTCAGAAAGAAGATGCGAGATGCCTTTGCCGAGAGAAGAGCGGGCACGGCGCTTATAAACGCCTCGCTTGAGAGCAGTATTTCGGGAATCAGAGTTACAAAGGCTTATACCAACTCCAAAAAGGAGACCGAGAAGTTTGAGGTTGGAAACTCCTCGTTCGTCAGTGCTTGCAAAAAGGCGTACGACGCGATGGGCAAATTCTTTGCAAGCTCCTCGTTCATCACAGATATATTCAACGTTATAATTCTTATCGCGGGCGGTCTTTTCATCGCTTACGGAAAGATAGATATTCCCGAATATTCCGCATTCATCGTTTCAATCAACCTCTTTATAAGCCCGATAAACACCCTTATCGGATTTATGGAGCAGTATCAGAACGGTATCACAGGATTTGAGAGATTCCTTGAAATTATGGATGCCGAGCCCGAGACGGACGAGCCCGATGCAGAGGTTCTCTCCTCCGTTGAGGGAAAAATCGAGCTTAAGAACGTAGAGTTCTCGTATAACGAGGGCGGCGAGGTGCTTCACAACCTCTCCCTCACCGTTAACAAGGGCGAAAAGCTTGCGCTCGTCGGACCGTCGGGAGGCGGCAAAACCACGATATGCCACCTTATTCCGAGATTCTATAAGATCACGGGCGGTGACATTGAGGTTGACGGAAAGAGCGTTAACAAGGTGACGATGGAATCCCTCCGCCGTCATATCGGCATAGTTCAGCAGGACGTATTCCTCTTCAACGGAACTATTAAGGAAAACATCCTTTACGGTAAGCTCGACGCCACCGACGACGAGGTTATCCACGCGGCAAAGCTCGCTAATATACACGATTGGGTATCAACCCTTGAGCACGGCTACGACACCGAGATCGGTGAGCGCGGCGTTAAGCTTTCGGGCGGTCAAAAGCAGAGACTTTCGATCGCGAGAGTTTTCCTCAAAGACCCCACGATACTTATTCTTGACGAAGCGACGAGTGCACTCGATAACACCACCGAGATCCTTATTCAAGAGGCTCTTGACGAGCTCTGCAAGGGCAGAACGACGATCGTCGTAGCCCACAGGCTCTCCACCGTCAGAGGTGCGGACAAGATCGCCGTTATCTCCGAGGGACGAGTTGCCGAGCTTGGCAACCACGAGGAGCTTATGAAGATCGACGGCGGTATCTATCGCGGACTTTATACGCTCGGTGTTCGCAATCCCGATTCAAACGACATCTCCGAGATCAACCTCTCCGAGCTTTCACGCAAGGCGGGATTTTAAAAACGACAATTCGTACTGAGACAGAAAAACGCTTGTGCAGGGGCACAAGCGTTTTTTTTATTTGAATTTTATTGCCGTGCCGC
The DNA here is from genome assembly GCA_045615165.1 of Eubacteriales bacterium. Classification (GTDB taxonomy): domain Bacteria; phylum Bacillota; class Clostridia; order Oscillospirales; family CAG-272; genus UBA1740. Next base: position 2,243 of record JAZLEH010000161.1, read on the forward strand.
CCTTAACGCACATAACATCGGGGTTATCGATAGTTACGAATGCGTCCTTGAAGCCCTCGACGGTAACGTTGTCAAACTCGATATACTTGCAGTTCTTCGCATCGAATATCGGGAAATCCGCCCCATCCTCAAGCGAGGTGA
>JAZLEH010000162.1:0-1768 GCA_045615165.1 Eubacteriales bacterium
ACGCTGATGTTCGGTATGGATGCTATGAGCGATGCGGTAAAGGGGCTTGCAGAGGTTCCCGAGTTCCAAAACCTCTTCCTTGCGTTTACCAATCCTATTCTTGGTGTTCTCGTAGGCGCGCTCGTTACGGCAATTATTCAGTCCTCGTCTGCTTCCGTCGGTATTCTTCAGGCGTTAAGTGTAACCGGCGCGGTATCCTATTCTGCGGCGATTCCGATCATCATGGGTCAGAATATCGGTACTTGTGTAACCGCAATGCTCTCGTCCTTCGGTGCGAATAAAAACGCAAAGCGCGCTTCGTTCATTCACCTGTTGTTCAACGTAATAGGAACTGTAATTTGTCTTACTGTATTCAGCCTTATCAGTCTTATATTCAAGCCGCTGATACTGAGCGAATCGGCAACATATTTAGGTATTGCAATATGCCACACCATATTCAATGTTATTTGCACCATTATTCTTCTGCCAGCATCCTCGCTTCTTGAAAAGCTCGCCTATAAGCTCGTTCCCGAAGGAAAAGCTCCCGAAAAGATCGTTGAGCTTGACGAACGTCTGCTTGCAACACCTCCCGTTGCGGTTGAAAGATGCTGTCAGCTTGCATCCAAGATGGCAAGCGAGGCAGTCGAGGGCTTTAAGCTGAGCATAGAGTCTATAAGAAATTATTCCCCCGAAATCGCCGAGAAAATCAGAAAGATCGAGGATGATACAGATCATTACGAGGATATTCTCGGAACATATCTTACGAAGCTAAGTAAGAGTCAAGTGTCCGACGAGGACAGCGCAACCGTGACCAAGCTCCTGAAGGCAATCGGTGACTTCGAACGCATTTCCGACCACGCTGTAAACGTGCTTGAATCGGTGGAGGAGCTTCGTGAAAAAGGCATCGAGTTCTCACCTGCCGCAAAAGAGGAAATTGCTACTCTTTGCGCCGCAACGGATGAGATACTTGCCTTGACCGAAACCGCTTTCATTAACAACGATATTGCGCTTGCATACGACGTTGAGCCTCTTGAACAGGTTATCGACAACCTTAAAACCCTTCTCCGTAATAACCATATCGCAAGACTCAAGGAAGGCTCTTGCACCGTTGAAACCGGATTTATATGGTCGGATCTCATCACAAACTTTGAGCGCGTAAGCGACCATTGCTCTAACGTTGCCGTTGGTATTATCGACGTAAGCGAGCATACAATGAATGCTCACGAGGTGATTAAGAACCTTAAAGCAGGCAATGTACATTACAGCGATAAGTACGAGGAATATTCGAGCAAGTATTCCGTAGTTAAGCTTGCATAAAACCTAAAATAATGCACAATAACCTCGTACCCTTTTGGTGCGAGGTTATTTCTAAAAATATACCCAAAAATATACTGAAACAAATATTTTCACTAACCTCTTGACAATGGAAAAATAATGTGATATAATAACTCTACATACTGAAACATTTTGTTTCTCGGAGGCGTTATGCGAAGACAAGACGAATCGAAAAAGAGTGTGATACTTGATTTCATTGACGAGTATTACAACGAATATAACGAGATTCCTGCCGTGAGAACGATCGCGGAGGGCACGGGTATTGCCTTGGCAACCGTGCATCGTTATCTGCTCTCGCTCAAAGAAAGCGGCGAGCTTGAATACAACGGTCGCAAGTCGATCTCTACCAAGCGTATCGATTTGGAATCGCGCCACGCTTCTGCTCCCGTTCTCGGTTACGTCCGTTGCGGCGAAGGTGAAGAAGAAACAGAGGAAGTCATCGAGTATATCCGTC
>JAZLEH010000163.1:0-5311 GCA_045615165.1 Eubacteriales bacterium
GCAGAAAGCCCCCTTAAAGCAAAAGCGATTATAGTGCAGTATATTATTATATCAGCACTTTGTCAAATTGTCAAGACTTTTTTTAAAAAAACTTAAACTTTTTTCAAAAGGGTGTATAAAAAACGAAAGCAAAAAGAAAAACGCCCCGTGGTCAACGGAGCGTTTCGGTTATCTTCCATATTTATTAATACCCTCACTGAAGAGGTCGCCGCCGTGTGCGTCGTAGGTCACGACTGCGTAAAAATCCTCTACCTCAAGCCTGTATATTGCCTCAGCGCCGAGGTCCTCGTAGGCGACTATCTCGCACTTTTTCACCGACTCGGAGATAAGAGCCGCCGCACCGCCGATGGCAGACATATATACGCCGTTATACTTAACGAGCATATCGCGAACCTCATCCCCTCTCGGACCTTTGCCGATGGTGACCTTCAGCCCCTCTTTAAGAAGCTGTTCGGTATAGGGGTCCATTCTATAGCTCGAGGTAGGTCCTGCAGATCCGATTGCTCTTCCCGGCTTTGCGGGAGCGGGTCCGACGTAATATATTGCCGATCCGCGAAGATCAACCGGAAGTGCCTCCCCCTTATCGAGAAGCTCGCAGAGTCTTTTGTGAGCGGCGTCTCTTCCCGTATAAAGAACTCCGCTTATACGCACCGTATCTCCTGCGCGAAGATTTCTTATATCCTCCTCCGAAAAAGGAGTCGTAAGCTTAATATCCATATTCTCTCCTTATATCGTAACGGATTTATGTCTTGCCGCGTGGCACTGAATGTTTATTGCGACTGGCATACTCGCGATGTGGCAGGGGTGGACGTTTACCTTGACTGCAAGGCAGGTCTGTCTTCCGCCGAATCCCATTGCTCCAATTCCGATATCGTTTATTTCCTTAAGGAGCTCGCGTTCAAGATCGCGCGCTATCGGATCGGTGCTTTCGTCGTCTATCTCACGAAGCAATGCTTCCTTTGCGATAAGAGCGCACTTTTCAAAGCTTCCGCCGATTCCGATGCCGACTATTATCGGGGGGCAGGGCTTGCCTCCCGCATCCCTTACGGAATCAAGCACGAATTTCTTGATTCCCTCCTTGCCGTCGGCAGGGATCATCATTTTAACGGACGACATATTCTCGCTTCCGCCCCCCTTGGGTGCAACGTCGATTTTAAAGCTGTCACCCGGGACGAGCTTTATATGTACTATCGCGGGGGTATTATCCTTAGTATTTACTCTGTCAAGAGGGTGGCGCACTACGGATTTTCTCAAATATCCCTCGGTATACGCGCGCCTTACACCGTCGTTTACCGCCTCGTAAATATCCCCCTCAAAGCACACCTCCGAGCCGATCGTCAACCACACGAGAGCAAGGCCCGTGTCCTGACATATCGGGAGATGGGAATCCTTTGCGAGTATATCGTTTTCTATTATTCTGTCAAGCACGTCACGCGCAAGAGGCGACTCCTCCACGTCGCGCGCAGATTTGATCCTTGAAAGCACGTTATCGGGAATGTTTTCGCACGCGTCGATAAAAAGCTCTCTGATCTTATCGCTGACTTCCTTAAGATCTATTTTTCTCATATAAATCTCCATTATGCCACGGGGGCGTTAATTATCCGACTACAAGAGTAAAGAGCGGGGTTAGAAGAAGCGGTATAAACATTGCAGGTATCATATTCGCCGTCTTTACCTTTGTAGCGCCGAGCATATTCGTTCCTATTAATATTATAATAAGCGAGCCGACGACAGACATATAGGACATCGTCGCCGCGGGGATCGCCGATGAGAGCGCAAATCCGAGCAATGCAAACGCGCCCTGATAAACGAGGAGCGTAAAAGCGGAAAACGCGCATCCGATGCCGAGAGTCGTTGCCATTATGAAGCAGGTTATGCAGTCGATGACGGTTTTCGCTATAAGAATTTCGGGGTTGCCCATTCCGTCCTCAATTCCGCCGTTGACAGCCATTGCACCAACGCAAAAAAGAATCGAGCAGGAGACGAAGCCCTTGGCGAAGTTACCCTTCTTCGCATCCTTGCCCGAGGTGAACTTTGTCTCAAAAAAGTCGCCGAGTCGCGTTATCTGCTTGTCGATATCAATAAGCTCTCCAATAAGAGTTCCTATCGCCATTGATATGATCATAATAAGCACCTTAACGAGTCCGTCCGAGAAGGATTTGATTTTGCTAATTGCGGGTGCGGCTTCAAGCACGCCGTCTATTCCGATGAAAATAACGCATATAGCCATTGCGGCAATAAGCGTGTCGGTAATTCGCTTCGGGATTCCCTTCTTAACGAACGATCCCAATATACCGATGACAAGCACTCCGACAAAATTTATGATTGTACCTGTGAAAGCCATTTTATTTTCCTTGATTTTAGGTTGTGATTTTATTGCACTCCGTGCCGGCGATAACGAAGCCCGACTCAAGAGTGATACCCGAATTAAGAAGCATATTTGAAAGCATTCTTTGCGCGGCGATATCCTCGCTTGACGGAGTTGCGATACCGCCCGGATGATTGTGCGCCACGATAACGCCGACCGCCTTGTTTGCCTTCGCGACCTCTATTATTCTTCGGGGAATGATGTTAGAATAATTTATAGTTCCGCTTCCGACCATATCGATAGAGACGCATCTTCCCTTTGCATCGATCGATATCGCATATACCGTCTCAATCGATCTTCCGTAGAAGGTTGCGACAAGGAACTCGCGTATTTCCTCGTCGGTATGCTTTTTCGGCATTTTGAATCCGTCACACACACGCCTTGCCGTCAATGCGGAGGCAAGCTTAAGGTATAACGCCGCGCTTTTATCCCCCTGCATCACCTCGACAAGCTCGGATTCGTCTGCCTCAGCTATCGAGATCATGTTGTCGTAACGCCCTGCAAGAAGTATCGCCTTTCTTACCGCGTCCTTCGTTGCGTATGAGAGAATTTCTTCAAGCTCTTTTACGTTCATTCCGATATATCCTCGCTTTTACGGAATCGCTCTAGGTTTGCCTTTTGATAAAACGCAGTTTCAAGATGATTCATAAATCCGAGATATCCGTCACCCGAAACGACGTAATGCTCGACAAGAATCACGCCCGCACCCGATAAAGCTGAGCGGATCATATTGTTCGTTTCAACGTCGCCGGAGGTTGGATAGAGAGGACCGTACGGATGGTTATGCGCAATAACGCAGACCGATGCGCGCGCCCTTATAGCCGTGTCAATAAAATTCTTCGGCTTTATTGCGCCCATTTCGTAATCTGCATCCGCCATCGACACGAAATCTATGTAAGACATCTTATTGTCCAAAAGAAGCATCACGGTTTCGTAATCCCGTCTTCCGTCGAAATACGAAACGAAGAAGCTACCCGTCTCGTTATAATCCTTAAAATTATAAGCGGGAACTTTCTTAAGGTTGAATCCCTCGCGGTCAATACGGATCTTACCGACCGCCTTTATCATATCAGCGGTGCGCTCCCCAACGCCCTCAACCGACATAAGCTCCTCCTTGGACGCCGTGAAAACGCCCTCAATATCCGAAAACTCGGCTATAAGCCGCCTTGCTATCGGATTCGTATTTTTAAGAGGAATCGAATGGTAAAGGAGCATTTCAAGAAGCTCGTAGGTATTAAATATATCCCTGCCGTAATCTGCGAATTTCTTTCTCATTCGCATTCTGTGACCCGAGTGAATTCCCTTCTCGGTATCAGACATATCTATTGTTCCTTAAATTACTTAGTCGTTTTTGTTATGATTTACTCTATCCTTTTTAAGCTCGGGCGGGATCTCTGGCGTGAAGCCCGCGGGCTTCGTTACCTCAACCATATTGATCGCCATTCCCATTGCGGAGAAGTTGGTCTCGTATTCGGTCATAACGTTGCCCTCTGCCCTCTTGCTGTGATGGAGGTCGCGCGTTACGAAATTGGGGGTAAGCCCCATATCGCATATTTCAAGAAGCGAAAAGTCGAAAAGACCGACGTTATCGGTTTTGAAGGTGATCTTGCCGCCGTCCTTAAGGAGATTGAAATAAACAGCAAGATAGCGCCTGTGAGTAAGTCTGCGCTTTGCGTAGCCCTTCTTAGACCAGGGATCGGAGAAGTTCAAGAATATATGATCGATGCTTCCCTCTCCGAAAAGCTTCGTGAGGTTATCGGCGGTGTCCATAACGAATCTGAGGTTATCACCGCGCTCAGCCTTCTGCTCACGCGCCTTTTCTGCCGCAAGCATTACGCAGTCGGTCACGCGCTCCATTGCAAAGTATGCCGCATCGGGATTGCGCTTCGCCATCTCGCAGGCAAAGCCGCCCTTACCCGCACCTATTTCAAGAAACACGGGTGCGCCGGGCATTCCAAGCATAGCACCGGGATCGGTCATAGGCTCGTTTATTTCTCCAAGCAAAAGCTCGGAGCAAGCGGCGAGGCGCGCCTCGCCGTTCTTCTTTTTTCTCATTCTCATAGCTTATTCCTCGTCTCCCTGATTGAACTCGAGAAGCTCAAGTCCGGGGTTATCCTCAAGAACCCAGCGGATCGCCCATTCGCTCGTAAAGATAAGGAGGTTATTGCCTCTGAAATCCTGCACCCACTTTGTATCGTGTGAGAGCTTGAGCGTTTTTGGATCAAGATCGGGGTTTGCGATCCATCTTATCTGCTGATAATTCATATTGCTTCTGCGAAGATCGCATCCGTATTCGTTTTTAAGTCTGTATTCAAGCACCTCGAACTGAAGAACGCCGACAACGCCGACGATAACTCGTTCAAGACCCGAGTTCGGCTCGAAGAATATCTGGATCGCACCCTCTTGGGCGATCTGATTCATTCCCTTTGCGAACTGCTTACGCTTCATCGAATCCACCTGCTCAACGAGAGCGAAATGCTCGGGAGCGAATGTGGGAATACCCTCAAATTTTATCTTCATACCCTTTTCGCAAACGGTGTCTCCGATTGAGAAGATACCCGGGTCAAACACTCCGATGATATCGCCTGCGTACGCCTCGTCAATGACCTCGCGCTCGGATGCCATCATCTGCTGGGGCTGGGAGAGCTTAAACGCTTTCTGTCCTTGGATATGGAAATACTCCTTAGCGCGCTCGAATTTACCCGAGCATATACGCATAAACGCAATTCTGTCTCTGTGCGCCTTATTCATATTCGCCTGAATCTTAAAGACAAAGGCAGAAAATCTCTCATCAAACGGATCAACTACGTCTCCCTCGGCAACTCTCGGCAGCGGAGAGGTCGTCATCTTGAGGAAGTGATGGAGAAAGGGCTCTATACCGAAATTATTGAGCGCCGAGCCGAAAAAGACCGGAGAAAGCTTTCCGTGTCTTACAGCCTCAAG
>JAZLEH010000164.1:0-1706 GCA_045615165.1 Eubacteriales bacterium
TCCAGTGGTATGAAGGACTAATATAAGGAGGAGATAAAATGAAAAGAACAATATCAATTATCGCGATTGTGCTTGTTTTATTGACGGTTTTAGCTCTTCCTTGTGCGGCTGCTTCTCCGTATCACACGTATACCTATTCAATAAACGGTAAGGCTCTTCTTTCCCCTGACGCGTACGTTCCCGATAAGGAAGTTAACGCGGCGTATATGGGACTTACAGATGCTGTTAAGATGCGTGAGCTTTATCCCAACCTTACCGATGAGGAGCTCAAGACGAAAATGGTTGCCTTGAAGGCTCCTACAGACCTTGAGGTTGACGAGAATAAGAACGTATATATAGTTGACAGAGATAACAACCGCGTGGTTGTGCTTGACCCTTATTACAAGCTCAAGTTCATAATCGACTCCTTTACCAATAAGAGCGGTAACGTCGATTATCTTAAATCTCCGCAGGGAGTATTTATAACAAATGAAAAGAACGTAAACGGAGTTGTTGAAAAGGCAAGAATCTTCGTTTGCGACACAGGTAATCAAAGAATTCTTACATTTGATACCAACGGAAACTTTATTTCCGAGATAGGAAAGCCTCAGTCCGAGCTTTTTGACTCGACCGCGGTTTACAGCCCTATCGCAGTTGCGGTTGACCGTTACGACAGACTTTACGTTGTCAGCAGTACCTCGAATAACGGTATCATCGTTATGACCGATACCGGTGAGTTTACGGGTTATATAGGTGCTCAGCAGGTTGCTATGTCGACTTGGCAGAAGATCTGGAGAAGATTTAAGACCGAGGAGCAGCAGGATAAGGAAACTGCGGCAGCTACGCCTCCTTACAATAATATAACTCTTGCCGGAGACTTCGTTTACGTTACCATCGAGCTTGACGCTTCGGTTGTAGAGTCATCTATTTCGGGCAAGAGCAAGGAGGGAACCAACGCTCCCGTTAGAATGCTTAACGCGGCGGGCTCCGAGCTTATGAGAAGAAACGGATTCTATCCCCCTTCGGGTGAGGTCGATTTCGGAAGCAATATCGGTGTTCAAAGCACTACCGGCGTGCGTAAGAGCGGTATTTGCGACGTAGCAGTTGGACCCGAGAACACTTGGTCTATTATTGATGAAGCAAGAAGTAAGGTATTTACCTACGATTTCGACGGAAATCTCCTCTTTGCTTTCGGTGATAAAGGAAGCCTTCTTGGACACATCTCCAAGGTAAAGGCAGTCGTATATCAGGGCGACGATATGCTTCTCCTTGACTACGACAAGGGAACGTTTACCGTTTATAACAGAACCGAGTACGGAGACGTTCTTATTGCGGCTCTTGAAAATCAGAACGCAAGAAGATACGACGCGGCTATCGAGGACTGGACCGAGGTTCTTAAGAGAAACTCGAACTTCGACGCGGCGTATATCGGAATCGGTAATGCTCTTTACAGAAACCATGATTACACGGGCGCTGTTGAGCAGTATAAGTACGCTTACGATACCGAGAATTACTCGAATGCGTATAGTGAGCTTCGTCAGCAGTGGGTATCCGATTATCTTTGGGTCATCCCGTTAGTTGTAATAGCTATTTGCGTTGCATTCTATTTTGCATCCAAGGCTATAAATAAGGTAAATAAGAAGACTTCCGTAAGCGCAGGCAAGCGTACCTACGTTCAGGAGCTTTTGTTTGCTTTCCACTTGATCCTCCATCCGTTCGACGGATTC
>JAZLEH010000165.1:0-2579 GCA_045615165.1 Eubacteriales bacterium
CCATTCTCGCCATATTTCCCGAGAAAATGAAGAAGAAAACGAAAGTGAAGAGCAGACCGTAATCAACGTCACGAAGCGCCTGCCTGTCAAGAAAGAATATCGAGATTGGAATAACGATAAGCCCGATCTGATAGGGAACAAAGCGAAAAACGATAAGTATCGAGAACGCGAAGAGGATAAGATATATCACCGTTCGCAGGACAGGGAGCGTCGCCGCCCTCTCCTCTATGATAAGCGGCTCGTTTTTAACGAAAACGAGACAGCAAACGGTTATAAGCACTATCGCGATAATAAACGGGATAAACATTATCGACACGAATTCAGCGTCGGGAATGTTGAATTTCGAATAAAGGTAAAGGTTCTGCGGATTTCCGAACGGGGTAAGCATTCCGCCGAGGTTCGCGGCTATATTCTGCATTATAAAGGTAAACGCCATATACTTTTCCTTGCCCGTCGTGTGAAGCACGAAATAACCGAGCGGAAGGAAGGTAAGAAGCGCCATATCGTTCGCTATAAGCATCGAGCCGATAAAGGTTATGTAAACGAGTGCAAGGATGGACATTCTCGTGTTCTTGAATTTTCTTATTATCGCCTTTGCAAGCGTGTAAAAGAATCTTATATTGCGCAAAGCGCAAACGACCGCCAGAACGCAGAAAAGGCAGGTCAGCGTCTTGAAATCGAAATAACCGATATATTCCGAGTCGGGCGGGATGATTATTGAGGTCACAATCGCCGCAAGCGCCGCGATAAGCATGACCGCATTTTTCTTAATAAACGGAAGGAGTTTTTGCATAATTCCCCTTAAATAATTAAAATTTCCAAATAGATTCTATCACTACGGAGGGCTAAAATCAAGATATTTTTAAATTTTGTTGACAAAAGATTTTTTCGGGGTTATAATGTAATAAAAAACTAAGGAGTCATAATATGTTATTTGCTCAGTATACCTCGTATCTTGCACAGCTTTTCGGCGTTGAAAAGTCTGTTGAGATGCTTGCCGACGCAGGCTTCCCGGCGGTCGATATCAGTATGATGAATATGCCCGATCCCCCTCTTTGCGATGATTGGCGCGAGCTTGTGCCCCGCCTTAACGCTATCGCGAAGGAGCGCGGAATAGTTTATATCCAGGCGCACTCTCCCTGCGGCGGATGGCAGGATTATATTGATAATATTATCCCGAAGCTCCCCGACGTTTTCGAATGCGCGGGAATGCTTAAAATCCCCTACGTCGTCGTTCATCCCATTATGCGCGGATATTACTACGACGATAAGGAGAAGATGTTCGCCGAGAATATAGAATTTTATAAGAGCATCGCTCCCCTTGCAAAGAAAAATGGCGTTAAGATCGCGCTTGAAAATATGTGGCAGCGCCACAGAGTCTCAAAGCACATCAGCGATTGCATCGGCGCTGATCCCAACGAGCTCGTTGCACTTTACGAGACCCTCGCCGATCCCGAAGCATTTACCATCTGCCTTGATATCGGTCACGTAGCCCTCTGCGGAAGAGAGCCTGAGGATGCGATAAGAGTTATCGGCGGTGAAAGACTCGGATGCATCCACGCGCACGACGTTGACTACGTTGAGGATCTTCACGTTCAGCCCGGACTCGGTAAGATAAATTGGGATCGAGTCTGCCGCGCTCTTGCAGAGGTTGATTACAAGGGATGCTTCACTCTCGAAGCGGGAAAAACCTATAATAACCTTGATAAAGAACAGCTTCCCGCACTCCTTAAATTTATGGCGGAGGCTACGCGCTACCTCACCGAAAAGATTGAGAAATATAAGAAAGAAATCAAATAACAAAAGAAAAAAGCGAGTTCAAACGAACTCGCTTTTTTATGTAGCTTATTCAGTAAGAATAGGCTTGTCGTAAAGAATCGTGGTAATGAGGTCAACTGCCCATGCGAAGAATGCGCCGGGGATGATCCAGAGGATACCAAGAACGAGAAGAACGGTGTTCTTAGTGTCGATTCCCTTGATGATTCTGTAGATTGCCCAGATAATGTCAAGGCAGGGAATGCAAAGGATGATCTTAACAAGCTTAGGAAGATCGTTGATCATTTTAATGAAATCCTTCATTTCTATTCTCCTTTTTTTAAGTTGTTATAAATATTCTAACACACAATATGCGATAATGCAATATTTTATGTCAAAATTATTTTTATTTTTTCCACGTCTCGCGTGAGAAGAGTATGAGCATCGGGAATATCTCAAGTCTGCCCGCAAGCATATCAAATATAAGCGTAAGCTTTGATAAGGGGGAGAAGCCTGCGTAGCTTCCGTAAGGACCTACCGCCTCAAGGCCGGGGCCGATATTGTTGAGCGACGCCGCAACCGCCGTGAAATTGGTCACGAGGTCGGTTTCCTCAAATGAAAGAATAAGCGTTGAGAGGAAGAATATCGTCACGAAGCATACGATATACGAGTTTATCGAGCGGACTACCTCGTGATCGACCTTGTGCGAGTCGACCGAGATCTTTTTCACCTGCTTCGGATGAACGAGCATCTTAAGCTCTCTTGCCATACCCTTGAAGAGTATAACGATTCTCGATACCTTGATACCTCCGCCCGTGCTTCCT
>JAZLEH010000166.1:0-3818 GCA_045615165.1 Eubacteriales bacterium
GAGGTCACGGGTGAGCTCGTCGAACTTTGCTCTTGTAAGAGTAGCCTCAAAGTGCTTGGGGCCGGTTGCATCTGCGGTAATGAAGGGGAGAGAGATGTTAGAGGACATAACGCCGGAAAGCTCGATCTTTGCCTTCTCTGCGGCCTCTCTGAGACGCTGGTGCGCCATCTTATCCTTGCGAAGATCGATGCCGCCGTTTTCCTTTGCGAAGGTGTCTGCCATCCAATTAACGATTCTGTCGTCGAAGTCGTCACCGCCAAGACGGTTGTTACCTGCGGTTGCAAGAACCTCGAATACTCCGTCGGAGATATCGAGGATCGAAACGTCGAACGTACCGCCGCCAAGGTCGAAGACCATGATCTTCTGCGAATCTTCCTTATCCATACCGTAAGCGAGAGCCGCCGCGGTAGGCTCGTTGATAATTCTCTTAACCTCAAGACCTGCGATCTTACCTGCGTCCTTGGTTGCCTGACGCTGTGCGTCGGTGAAGTAAGCGGGAACGGTGATTACCGCATCGGTAACGGCAGTTCCGAGATATGCCTCTGCATCAGCCTTAAGCTTCTGAAGAATCATTGCAGAGATCTCCTGAGGAGTGTACTGCTTGCCGTCGATAGTAACCTTAATGTCTGATCCCATATCTCTCTTGATAGAGCTGATGGTCTTATCGGGGTTGGTAACTGCCTGACGCTTTGCAACCTGTCCTACAAGTCTTTCGCCGTCCTTGGTGAACGCTACTACCGACGGGGTGGTTCTTGCACCCTCGGGGTTAGTGATAACTATGGGCTCGCCGCCCTCGAATACTGCTACGCAGGAATTCGTTGTACCTAAGTCAATACCAATAATTTTTCCCATTGTAATTTCCTCCCGGGATTTATAGAAATTTTTTAATAATCAAATTTAGTTTGCGGTTTTAACCATTGCGAAGCGGATTATTCTTCCGCCCTTTTTGTATCCCTTCTGGAATACCTCGACGATCTCGTTTTCGCCAAACGAATCGTCCTCTACGTGCATTACTGCGTTATGAAGATTGGGATCGAACTTGTCGCCGACCTTTCCGACCTCTTCAACTCCGAGCTTTGAGAAAACTGCCTCGGTAGTCTTTGCTATCATTACGAGACCCTCTTTGACCTTTGATGCGTCGTCGTACATAGCGGCTCTTTCAAGATTGTCGATCATAGGAAGGAATTCTGCAACCGTGTCCGCAAGGGAGTTTTCGTAGGTCGCTTCCTTTTCCTCTCTCGATCTGCGGCGGAAGTTATCGTACTCTGCCGCCATTCTCAAATACTTGTCGTCCTTTTCCTTTATCTCGGCGTTAAGTCTTTCGATTTCAAGGAGAAGCTCCTTTTCCGCGTCCTTTTTTGACTTTTTCGCCTTTTTTTCCTCGGTTGCCGCTTCTGCCGCATCCGCGGAATCGGTCTTTATCTCTTCCATTTCAGCCATTACGTTATACCTTTCTTTCCGTCTCCAAGCAATCGGTCATCCTCGCTGAATATACGGTCGATGCCTGAGGCGAGCTGATTTATCATTCCGATAACCTTGGTGTAATTCATTCGTTTCGGTCCGATAACTCCGATCGCGACCTTCTTGCCGCCCACGTTCACGTTCTTGAATATCAGGGTGGTGTTGCTCATTGCGTCCGACTCGTTCTCCGCTCCGATATAGACGTTGATTCCGTCGTCGGTCGTCGTGTGAGAGGAGATAACGTCGAGCAGCTTATCCTTTTCTTCAAGCACGCCGAGAAGGTTGCGGAGCTTCTCCGTGTCGGAATATTCGGGATAATTAAGGAGCTTATTGATTCCGTCAAGCTTTATATCTGCGGTATCAAGCTCGTTCATCGTTTCATAGATGACCTTGACCGCCGGGTGAACCATCGCGCCCGCAGATCCCATAAGAGCCTCAAGGCGAACGATGATCTGCATACTGATGCTTTCGCTGACGGTGTTCACGAGGTAGATGTTTGCCGCCTCGGTGAATCTGCGAAGGTCTGCCTCGGTTATCGAGAAGGAGAGGTGGATGGGCTTTGCCTTTACCGTGTCTCCCGAGAACATCATAACGAGAAGGAAATCCTTCGGCGAGAGATATACGCTGTCAAACCTAGTGATGCGCGCGTTTCCTGCGCCGGGCTTGAACGCGATGCCCGTGTAATCAGTGAAGGATGCCGCAAGGCGTGACGCTTCCTCAAGTATCTCATCCATTTCGGTGAGCTTGTAGCGAAGCCTTTCGTTTATCTCGTCGATCTCGGTCTTCGTCTCGCTGTACTGACGGACGAGGGAGTCAACGTAGAATCTGTATCCAAGCTCCGACGGAACTCTTCCGGCAGAGGTGTGCGGCTGAACGAGATAACCCATCTCCTCAAGCTCCGCCATCTCGTTTCTTATCGTTGCAGACGAGCAGGAGATAAGGGCGTCCTTGGAAAGATATTTTGAACCAACCGGCTCGCCGTTATTGATATGGGCGTCGACTATCGCCTTTAAGATCTGCTTTTTACGCAGGGTAAGTCTCGGATCTTCCAAAATATCACCTCATTTTGTGGATTTTAGCACTTATCGCGTTTGAGTGCTAATTCGGTCATATATAATATAATCTTTTTTTGCCCCCGTGTCAATACTTTAACCGCAAAAATCTATGAATTTTTTGTTAACATTTATCCGTCTCTCTGCTAAAGTGCTAATTTGTGGGTAAATTTTGGAGGCGTTTGTCATAATGTATAAATTTATTTACAAAACTATATCAATATACTCTTGACTTTGCTTTAAAAATAATATATAATGTATCTGTATGAATAGTATCTTTTTATGGCAAAGGTGGGTTATTTGCCACGAAAATGCTTCATATCATAATAAAAAATTCTTTTTGATATAGATTACAAGTGTAATCAGAAGGAGGTGTAAATGAATCCATTAGTAGCTGTTGCAATTGGAATTGCCGCAGGCGTCGTTGGCATTGCGGTTGGATTTATAATTCGCAAATCAACTGCCGAAAAGAAGCTCGGCTCTGCTGAAGTTCAGGCGCGTCGCATACTTGAAGACGCGATAAAGAACGCGGAGAGCGCGAAGAAGGAATCTATCATTTCGGCAAAGGAAGAGATATTCCAAATGAAAAAAGAGGCGGACTTCGATCTTAAGGAGCGCCGCAAGGAGGTTTCAAGACTCGAACGCCGCATCGCGCAGAAGGAGGAATCCTTAGACGCGAAGATCGAGGGTATGGAGAAGAAGGAGGCGGCTCTTCAGGAAAAGCACGCCGAGGTAGCTTCTCTTAAGGAAAAGGTGTCTCAGGCTCTTGAGGCTCAGCTTGCAGTTCTTGAGAAGACCGCAGGCCTCAGCAGAGAAGAGGCGAAGGCAGAGCTTATCGCAAAGCTCGACAGTGAAATGCAGCACGAGACCGCGCTTAAGATCGCGGAGTACGAGGAGAAGTTCAAGGACGAGGCGGACACCCGCGCTCGTGACATTCTTTCCCTTGCTATTCAGCGCTTCGCCGCTGACCACGTAAGCGAGGTTGCGATCTCGGTAGTTCAGATCCCCAGCGATGAAATGAAGGGAAGAATTATCGGACGCGAGGGTAGAAATATCCGTACTATTGAAAACCTTACGGGCGTTGAGCTTATCATCGACGATACGCCCGACGTTATCACCGTTTCGGGCTTTGATCCCGTCAGACGAGAGGTTGCGAGAATCGCACTTGAAAAGCTCGTTGCAGACGGAAGAATCCATCCCGCGAGAATCGAGGAGATGGTTGAAAAGGCTCGCCGCGACGTTGACGGCGCTATTAAGCAGGCAGGTGACAAGGCAGTATTCGAAACGGGTGTTCACGGACTTCAC
>JAZLEH010000167.1:0-7670 GCA_045615165.1 Eubacteriales bacterium
CCCTGCGGTCCCTGCTCCGAGATCTATTTTGACAGAGGTCTTAAGTACGGATGCGGATCTCCCGATTGTAAGCCCGGATGTGTCTGTGACAGATTTATGGAGGTATGGAATAACGTATTCTCTCAGTTCAACAACGACGGAAACGGAAATTACACAGAGCTTGCACAGAAGAATATAGATACGGGTATGGGTCTTGAGCGTCTTGCCTGCGTTATGCAGGACGTTGACAATCTCTTCGAGGTTGACACCGTAAGAAAGATTCTTGATACCGTTTGCTCCATCGCAGGTAAGACCTATGGCAACGATGCGAAAAACGACGTTTCCATCCGCGTTGTTACCGACCATATAAGAAGCGCGACCTTTATGATCAGCGACGGCGTTATCCCCTCAAACGAGGGCAGAGGCTACGTTCTCAGAAGAATTATCCGCCGCGCGTGCCGCCACGGAAAGCTCCTCGGAATTGACAGAATGTTCCTTCGCGAGCTTGCAGAGATCGTTATCGGTCAGAACGAGGGTGCATACCCCGAGCTTCGTGAAAAGAAGGACTACGTTCTTAAGGTAGTAGTTCTTGAAGAAGAAAGATTCAACGCAACTATCGACGCAGGTCTCGGCATTCTCTCGGGAATTATCGAGTCGCTTAAGGAAAACGGCGGCAAGGTCCTCTCGGGCGAGGATGCGTTTAAGCTTTACGATACGTTCGGATTCCCCGTTGACCTCACGCGTGAGATCGCTGAGGAAGCAGGGCTCACCGTTGATAACGATGCATTCAACGCTCTTATGAACGAGCAGAAGCAGAGAGCGAGAGCGGCAAGAGGTAATATCTCCGGCTGGTCGGATTCCTCAAAGGATCTTCTTGCAAAGCTTCCCGAAACCGAGTTCGTCGGCTACGACAATATCGAGTGCGAGGCTACTCTTCTTTCCATCATCGCTGACGGCGAGGCAGTTTCCGAGATCAACGAGGGCGAATGCTCACTCGTATTTGACAAGACCGTATTCTACGGCGAGGGCGGCGGTCAGGTTGGCGACACCGGCTCTATCCTCTCCGACTCTGCAACGCTTACCGTTATCGACACAAAGAAGACTAACGGCGTTTATATCCACGAAGTAAAGATCGAAGCAGGCGCGCTTAAGACCGGCGAAAAGTTCACTCTTAAGATCGATAACGAAAGACGCCTTGCAATAAAGAGAAACCACTCTGCTTGCCACCTTCTTCAGGCGGCTCTCCGTCAGGTGCTTGGCACTCACGTTGAGCAGGCGGGCTCTTACGTTGACGAGCATCGCGTACGCTTTGACTTCTCTCACCTTGCGGCAATGACCAAGGAAGAGATCGCGAAGGTTGAAGCTATCGTTAACTCGAACATACTTAAAGCCGAGGGATGCGCAACCGAGGTTTCGGATATTGAATCGGCTCGCAAGAAGGGCGCAATGGCTCTGTTCGGCGAGAAATACGGCGATAAGGTAAGAGTAGTAAGCATCGGAAGCTCCTCGGTTGAGCTTTGCGGCGGTACTCACGTTTCCTCCACCGGTGAGATCGGTCTCTTTAAGGTTATTTCCGAATCCTCCGTAGCGGCAGGCGTAAGAAGAATTGAGGGAACGACAGGTCTCGGAGTTCTTTCACTCCTTGCAGAAAAGGACGAGCTCATTACAGAAACCGCTCGTGAGCTTAAGGCGCAGAACCCCGGCACTATCGCTAAGAAGGCTTCTCTCCTCCAGTCCGAAATAAAGGAAGTAAAAAGAGAGCTTGAGAGCGCAAATTCCCGCCTCTCCGAGCTTAAGACCCAGTCCCTCCTTGAAAACGTTAAGACCGTTGGCAAGTTTAAGCTTCTCACCGCTAAGGTTGAAGCTCGCCCCGACAGCGCAAGAGGTCTTTGCGATGCAGTTAAATCCAAGTTCTCCGACGGTGTTGCGGTATTCGCGGCAGTTTCGGACGGAAAGCTTAATTTCGTTGCTTCTGCAGGTCCTGACGCGGTTAAGGCAGGCGCACACGCAGGCAACATCCTTCGCGACATCTCCGCAATTTGCGGCGGTAAGGGCGGCGGAAGACCCGATAGCGCAATGAGCGGCGGCCGCGACCTTGATAAGATCGACGAGGCTCTCGCAAAGGTTGAAGAAATTCTTTCTTCCATTTAATTAAATATAGAAGATAAATAAAGAAAAGGAGCAGAGATTCTGCTCCTTTTTCATTTTCGGAAATTCAGAAGATTTCCTTTATATAATCCTTGATGAGGTTTTTCGTCTCCTCGCTTAAGGTGAATATAAGCACGATAACGGTTATTCCGATGAGGATACCGTGTATACCGAGAACGAGACCGAGGATAGTCTTGCGGTCAAAATATCCGAGCGTCCTTCTTGAAAATACTGCGAATATAATTGCAAGTATTCCGAGTATAAGTCCGGGCCAACCGAAAAACGAGGTGATAATAGAGACGATACCCATAACGAGCGATGCTATTGACCAGCCGATGGTTTTGGGCTTTCCGTTTTTGCCGACCGTGTTGAAGGCGTAGTCCTGATCCGTGCCTTCGTTATAGTTATTCATTCCGTTATCGAGATCCATTCCCATATCGTACTCCTTTTTCCTTTTTATATATTCTATCATATTTATTCATAAGTTGCAATACCGCATAACCAAAAAAATACTTAATTTTTCCTTTTTCAAGCTCTTGCTCTGAAATTTGACACGGATAGCCTCTTTTCGATTTTTGCGTATATTTTTTTAGTTTTATGGCAAAATATTTTTGATATTTGTAAATATTTATTTGCATTTAAAGGTAAAAATATGATTGAAAATAATGAAGAATACAAGGCTCTTATAAAGAAGCATTCCGGAAAATCCCCAACTTTTAAGAACTGTGCGCGCGCGTTTTTCGTCGGCGGCGCGATATGCTTTTTCGGAGAGTGGCTCGCATTTTTATTTAAACATTACGGCGTTTCAGATAAGACCTCCTATATACTCGTCACGGTCTTCTTTATAATTCTTTCCTCCTTTGCAACGGCTCTCGGATTCTTTGACAGGATCGCAAGGGTTGGCGGCGCAGGCACTCTTTTGCCCGTTACAGGATTTTCAAACTCGGTCACCTCCTCCGCTATCGATACTAGAAGCGAGGGGCTTATTCTCGGCGTCGGCAAGGGGATATTCACGGTAGCAGGTCCGGTTATCCTCTATTCAACTCTCGCGGGAACTCTTTACGGAATAATTTATTTTTTGTTTGGATAGTTATATGAGGAATATTATTAATTTCGGTTACGATCCGCCGTCCTTTATTTCTTACGCGTCGGTCGGCGGATACGAGGAGAGGCGCGGCCCTCTCGGAAATAAATTCGACCTTTGCGACGATAGTGACAGATTCGGTATGCCAACCTGGGAAAAAGCCGAGGGAGAGATGGGAAGGATAACTCTTAATTTAGCGCTTAACAAAATATCAAAGGACCCTTCCTTTCTTGAGGCGCTGCTTGCAGGCGACCTTGAAAACCAATGCACGGCATCCTCGGGCGGACTTTTCACGTTCGGAATCCCCTATATTGGACTTTATTCGGCTTGCTCGACCTGTACCGAGGGATTATTACTTCTCTCATCCCTTATCCACGGAAAATGCGTAAAAAACGGCGCTGTGGTGACGACCTCCCATAACAGTGCGGCGGAAAGGCAATTCAGAACGCCTATCGAATATGGCGGTCAAAGAACACCGACCGCGCAATGGACGGCTACCGCCTCAGGCGCTTTCATCCTCGGAAGAGGTGGCAAGGTTAAAATTAAAGAAGCGATGATAGGCAAAATAGTCGACGGAGTGACGGGGGATGCATCTAATATGGGAGCGGCAATGGCAAGAGCGGCGTTCGATACTATATATTCTTATTTTTCTATCAAGGGTAATTCCCGGGATAAATTTGATTATATAATCACGGGAGATCTCGGCAGAGTCGGTTCTCTTATACTCGAGGAGATGCTAAAGACCTATCTTTCCGATATTCATATCAGCCATCTCGATTGCGGAAATCTTCTGTACGATAAGTCAAGCGACGCGCACGCAGGAGCTTCGGGATGCGGATGCTCGGCGTCAGTGCTTGCTTCCTATTTTCTCCCGGAGCTTGAAAAGGGAAATATAAAAAATATTTTATTTCTCTCAACGGGCGCTCTTATGAGTCCGACGAGCGTTATGCAGGGGCAAAATATCCTCGGTATTGCTCCACTCGTTCATATAAGCTCGGAATAGATCCTCTTTTTGAAAGGATAAAATATGATCTTAAAATCAATTATCGCACTTACAGTCGGCGGCGCATTCTGCATATTAGCCCAGATCCTGCTTGATAAAACTAAATTAACTCCCGCGAGGATCTTGGTTTCCTTCGTGATCATCGGAGTTATAATAGGGGCGCTCGGGCTATTTGATCCGCTTTTTGAATTTGCGGGTTGCGGCGCTTCATTACCCCTTCTCGGGTTTGGCGCAAACGTGGCGAAGGGTGTGCGCGAGGCTATAGATAAGGAGGGTGCGATAGGCATATTAAAGGGTGCTTTTTCAGCGGCGTCGATAGGCTGCTCCGTTTCCCTTTTTACGGGATTTATCGCATCTCTTTTCTTTAAAGGAAAATCAAAAAGATTATAATACCCTTTTGTGCGGAAAATTATATTTTTTCCGCACTTTGTTATTGCATTTTATATATATATATGTTATAATAATTATAACTATATATAAAAAAGCTATAGCTATACCCTTTTTACGAAAAATTATAAGAAAGGACGACCTAAATGAGCGAGCTTTCAGACATCACAGCCATCATTCTTGAAAACATTTCAACGAAGCTCCCCGCGACCTCTGTATTCAACCTTTGGTTCGGAAATTTTGAGCTTGTTTCACTCACTGATGAAAAGGCAGTTTTCTCGAGTCCAACTCCTTTAAAGAAGACGGTTCTTACGAACAAATATATGGATATAATTTCCGACGCGCTTGAAGCGGCGATCGGATTTAAGGTAAATATTGAAATAACCTGCGACAAGGTTGAAAAATTCGTCGTGGTTGATATTCACGAGCCTGAGCCGGTTGAAATACCCGATCCCGCTGAAATAGAGGGTAAAAGAAAGCACATTGAGAGCATTCTTAACGAAACAACCGAAAGCTCATCGCAAAAGGATGAATACACCTTCGAAAACTTTATCGAGGGTGAATCGAATAAATTCGTTAAGGCGGCATGCCTTGCAGTTTCAAAGGACCCGAATTATTATAACCCCCTCTTTATTCACGGTCATTCAGGTCTTGGAAAAACCCACCTTCTTTACGCAACCATAAAGGAGCTTCATAAAAATTATCCCAGCCTTAAGATCGTTTATAAGACCTGCGAGGACTTTATGAACGAGCTTTTCGACTCTATTTCAAATAGAGAAACGGCGGCGTTTAAGGAGAAATACAGAAAGGCTGACGTCCTTCTTATAGATGACGTTCAGTTCATCGCAGGAAAGGTCGCAACGCAGGAGGAATTCTTCCACACCTTCTCCTCTCTTTACGAGGCGGACAAGCAGATAATCCTTACGAGTGACCGTCCTCCAAAGGATATTCAGCCCCTTGAGGACAGAATTCGTTCAAGATTTGAGGGCGGACTTATAGTTGAGGTTCTTCCCCCAAGCTTCGAGCTTAGAACCGCTATAATAAAGAAAAAATCAACCTCAATGAATCTTCTTATTTCAAACGAGCTTTGCGATTATATGGCAGAAAGGCTTCAGAAGAATATAAGACAGATAGAGGGAGTTTTAAAAAGACTTTACGCGCTTAATTCATTAAGCTCAACTCCCGTAACGAAGGAGTCAATCGATCAGGCGATATCCTATATCGATCCCGGAAATATTCCGACGGGTATAATGGTTGAAAAAATACTCTCCGTCGTTGCAAAGCATTTCGGAGTAAGTATTGAGGATATAAAATCAAGAAAGCGTACCGAGAATATCGCAAACGCGCGACACACGGCTTTGTATCTTATAAGAAACCTAACCCCCCTCTCTCTTGACGAGATCGGTAAGATAGTCGGAAGAGATCACGCGACGGTAGTTTTCTCTAATACTAAGATAGAAAACAACATTAAAACCAAAAATAAAGCCGGAAGTGAAATCAAAAAACTTATCAAGGAAATAAAGGGTTGATTTTTCAACAATTTTATGTTGATATGTCAATAAATTGTAGTTTAAAATCTGTCAGAATAATTGTTATAAACTAAGGATTTTTAATTCACAAAAAACAAACCGGTTTTGTTAAAAAGCACAACCGAAAAACCTATGTAAATCAAAGGATTTTATCCGTTTTCAACATTTCAACAGCCCCTACTATTACTATTACTACCAATATTAAGAATGAATGATCTCTCCCCGAGAGAAACGAAAGGAACAACAAAATGAAATTTAGTGTACATAAGTCTGAATTTATGAACGTTCTTACTCCCGCTATGGGATGCGTATCTAATAAAAATACTATTACCTCTATCGAGGGAGTTCTTATTGAGACTCTTGAGAGCGGTGAGGTACAGATCTCAACCTACGATATGAATAAGGGTGTCAGAGCAACCTTCCAGCCCACCGATATCGAGAGAGAGGGTAAGTATATTATAAACGCACAGAGACTTTATCAGACCATCCGCGTTCTTCCCGACGAGGAGCTTACGATCGATATTAACGAAAAGCTCAACTGCGAGATCTCCTGCGGAAAATCAAGCTTCTCTATCTTCGCATCGAAGGGAGAGGATTTCCCCAACCTTCCCGACCTTATCTCTGACAGAGGATTTGAAATTCCCACCTCTACATTTAAGAAGGTAATAGGAAAGGTTTCTCACTCCATTGCGGCACAGGATAACAGAGCAATGCTTATGGGCGCTTATTTCAAGATCAATAACGCAGGTATGGAGGTCGTTTCCTGCGATAGCTTCACTCTTTCAAAGTGTGAGGTTGCCTGCGAGGTTAATTCTCTTACCGATAATAACGGCTCTGTAAATAATTCGTTCATCATCCCCGGACACGCGCTTTCCGAGATCACGAAGATAATTCCCGACGACGATGATTATAAGTGTATGTTCTACCTTTCAAGAAAGCACGCAATAATCAAGTGCGACAACATCACCTTCTTCACCAGAACCATCGATATGGAATATATCAATTATAATCAGATCATCCCCAAGGATAACGATATATTCATCACCGTTAACAGAGAAAGAATTCTCTCCGCTCTTGAAAGAGCTAATATTATCGCCGAGGAAAAGATCCAGGGAAGCGGTAAGAGCTACGTTAAGATCAGCGCCTCTGATGATTCCGTTATTCTCTCCTCCTCATCCGTAAACGGTAAGGTATTTGACGAGATGGAATGCGTTCACGAGGGAAGAGATATAGAGATCGGCTTTAACTGCCGCTACCTCATCAACAGTATAAGAGTTGCAGAGGGAGAGGATATTATAATCTCCTTCAAGTCCCCCACTAACGCTATAACCATTTCACCGAGAGAGCCTGAGGAAGATTTCAACTATCTTTACATGGTTCTTCCCGTAAGAATGAACGATAAGCAATGATAATAAAAAGATTTAAGGCTGAAAATTTCAGAAACATTGAAAGATGTGATATTGAATTTTCAAGCGGAGTAAATCTTCTTTACGGCAACAACGCTCAGGGTAAAACGAACGCAGTCGAGGGAATTTACGTT
>JAZLEH010000168.1:0-2875 GCA_045615165.1 Eubacteriales bacterium
AGTTCGCCGCGCACAGCTCCGCGACGAGGAGATCCTCAACCAAGCAAATGAAAAGGCGGCAAGAACGCTTGAACGCGCATCAGAGCAGGTAGAGCTCGAAAAGAAGAGAGCTATCAACGAGGTCAAGGACGAGGTCTCCAAAATGGCGGTTAGCATTGCATCCGCGGTTATCGAGCGTGACGTTGACGCAGGTGAGCATAAAGAGCTTATTGACGAGTTCATAAGCAATATGGGTGAATGATATGACGGGCGGCACGGAATACGGTAAGGCGTTATTTATGCTTACCGAGGAAAGAGGCACGACCGACGCCGTTTTGCCCGACGTTAAGGCGGCGGAGAAGATATTCTCGGACAATCGGGATTACGTTAAGCTTCTCGACACCCCGGCGCTTTCAAAGGCGGAGAAGCTCGCACTTTGCGACGGTGCTTTCAGCTCGCTTGACGAAGACGTAAGAAGCCTTATAAAGCTTCTTTGCGAGAGGCATTCGATCCACGCATTCCGCGACGTTGCGCGCGAATTCTCGAAGCTCTACGACGAGTCAAGAGGAATCGAGCACGTCGAGGCAGTTACTGCCGTGGCAATGACGGACGAGCAGATAGCCCTTATGAAGGAAAAGCTTGAAAAGCAAACCGGAAAGACTATTATAATCAAAAATACAGTCTCTCCCGAGATACTTGGCGGAGTTAAGCTTCGCTATTCGGGAAAGCAGCTTGACGGTTCAGTCAGGACAAGGCTTGATAAATTTGAAGAAAGCCTGAAAAATACAGTTATTTAACGGTGATAAAATGCAGTCGAAAATTGATGATATTAGCAAGATTATAAAAGAGCAGATCAAGAACTACTCGAAGAAGACCGAGCAGGACGAGATCGGCTACGTTATATCTGTCGGCGACGGTATTTCAAAGGTTCACGGTCTTGATAAGTGCAAGGCGAACGAGCTTCTTGAGTTCTCAAACGGTACGTTCGGAATGGCGCTTAACCTTGAAGAAAGCTTCGTTAGCGCAGTTTTGCTCGGTAACGACGTTGGTATAAGCGAAGGAAGCCTCGTTAAGAGGACGGGAAAGGTCGTTTCAGTTCCCGTTGGTGAGGCTATGATCGGACGAGTAGTTAACGCGCTTGGCCAGCCCATTGACGCGAAGGGCCCGATCGAAACCGAACAGTACGCACCTATCGAAAGACGCGCGTACGGAATCATTGAGAGAAAATCCGTTTCAGTTCCTCTTCAGACCGGTATCAAGGCTATCGACTCTATGATACCCATCGGTCGCGGACAGAGAGAGCTTATAATAGGCGACAGACAGACCGGTAAGACGGTTATCGCAACCGATACTATTATTAACCAGAAGGGCAAGGACGTTATTTGCATTTACGTTGCAATCGGTCAGAAGCAGTCGACCGTTACGAACGTCGTTGACACCCTTTATAAGAACGGCGCGATGGATTACACCATCGTAGTCAGCGCGACGGCGGCTGAGTCCGCTCCCCTTCAGTATATCGCCCCCTACGCAGGATGCGCAATGGGTGAATATTTCATGGATAAGGGTCGCGACGTTCTCATTATTTACGATGACCTCTCGAAGCACGCGGTAGCTTACCGTGCGCTCTCACTCCTTATTAGACGCCCTCCGGGCAGAGAGGCTTATCCCGGCGACGTATTCTACCTTCACTCAAGACTTCTTGAGCGTGCGGCAAGACTTGCGCCCGAATACGGCGGAGGATCGCTCACCGCATTGCCCATAATCGAGACTCAGGCAGGCGACGTTTCCGCTTATATCCCCACCAACGTTATTTCGATAACCGACGGACAGATATTCCTTGAGACTGAGCTTTTCCACTCCGGCGTTCGCCCCGCGGTAAACCCCGGTATCTCGGTATCGCGAGTTGGTGGTAACGCACAGATCAAGGCGATGAAGAAGGTTGCGGGAACTCTTAAACTCCTTTACTCACAGTACAGAGAGCTTCAGGGCTTTGCACAGTTCGGCTCGGATCTTGACGCTGATACGAAATCCCGTCTTGAACAGGGTGAGCGTATCGTTGAGGTACTTAAGCAGAACAGAAACTCACCTATCGCAGTAGAGCTTCAGGTAGCGATAATCTTCGCCGTCGTTAACAATATGCTCAAGGAGATCCCCCTTGAGGATATTCACAGATTCGAGGAAGAATTGTTTGAGCATCTCGTAGCTACGAAGGACGATCTGCTCCGTGAGATCCGCGAGAGCGGAAACCTCTCCCCCGAGGCAACCGAGGAGCTTAAGGCTGCTATCAACGCGGTCAAGGACAAGTTCCTTAACAAAGATTAATAAATACGAAAGGGGGCGGCATAATGGCAGGCGCCTCTATGAATGATATAAAGTCGCGAATGAAAAGCGTGCAAAGCACCATGCAGATAACAAAGGCAATGGAGCTTGTTGCAACGTCAAAGCTTCGTCGCGCAAAGGAAAAGGTCGAGCGCTCGCGCCCCTATTACGAGATTCTCGGCGAGGCAATACAGAGCATCAGAAATTCCTCTGAGACCTTAGCCTCGATATGGAACGACAACGACGCTGAGGGCAAAACGCTCTTCGTCGTTATAGCGGGCGACAGAGGTCTTGCGGGTGGATATAACGCAAATATATTCCGCATGACCGAGCAGCTTGCAAAGGATGGCGAAGCACTCTTCCTCCCCGTTGGAAAAAAAGCGCTTGAATACTACAAGCACCGCGGAAGAGAGATCCTCTCGTCCGATTTCGGAATGATATCCGAGGTCGGAGTCGGCGATTCGTTTGCTATTGCAAATCTTATTGCGGAGGCATATAAGGATGGAAAGATCAGCAAGGTGATACTCGTTTACACGAAATTTGCCTCAATGATCTCACAGATCCCCGTTTACGAGGA
>JAZLEH010000169.1:0-3524 GCA_045615165.1 Eubacteriales bacterium
CAGGAAATGTCGCGATAGTGAAGCCGAGCGCGTACTCACCCTCGACGAGTAAAATCGTTGAAAGGATCATCGGCGAGTGCTTTGATCGGGAATACGTTGCAGTTGTGACGGGTGGAAGAGCGGAAAACGCGGCGCTCCTTGATCAGAAATTTGACTTTATTTTCTTCACGGGTAGCCAGTCCGTCGGAAAAGAGGTGCTTCGCCGCGCGGCAGAGCATTTGACCCCCGTCGTTTTGGAGCTTGGCGGAAAGAGCCCGTGCATCGTCGATTCAAGTGCGAATATAGAGCTTGCGGCAAAGCGCATAGTTTGGGGCAAATTCCTTAACTGCGGTCAGACCTGCGTTGCCCCCGATTATATCCTCTGCGAGAGGACGGTCAAGGACGGGTTTGTAAAAGCCGTGGCGGAAGAGATCAAGAGTCAGCTTGGTGACGATCCTCTCAAAAATGGGGATTACGGCAAGATCGTTAACGAGAAGCATTTTGCACGCCTCCGCGGATTGATCGACGAAAGCAAGGTGGTCGTCGGTGGCAATTCCGACCCCGACACCTGCAGGATATCCCCCACCGTAATGGATAACGTAAGCTATGATGATGCGGTGATGGGCGAGGAGATATTTGGTCCGATCATGCCGATAATCGCCTTCGACGACTTTGATAAAGTCGTTAGCGAGCTTAAAACGAGGGATAAGCCGCTCGCGCTCTATCTCTTCTCAAACGATAAGAATCACAAGGCGCGCGTGATTAACGAGCTTTCCTACGGCGGCGGTTGCATAAACGACGTTGTTATACATCTTGCGACGAGCGAGATAGGCTTTGGCGGCGTAGGCGAAAGCGGAATGGGCAGTTATCACGGAAAAGACGGCTTCGACGCATTTTCGCACTACAAGTCGATCGTGGATAAAAAGACTTGGATCGACCTCCCTATGCGGTATCAGCCGTTTAAGAATAAATTCTACGAAAAGCTTCTTAAGCTGTTCTTAAAATAAAAAGAAAATCCCTTTGCAAGCAGTTTGACACAGGATGAGCGCCATTCCGAAAGCAGAGGGATTTTTACTATTGGATCTTCGAGGATTTGACCCTGTATTCGCTCGGTGGGATTCCGACGAATCTTCTAAATGAGTCGCTGAAATAAGCCGCCGATGCAAAGCCGAGGGATTCGGCTATCTCGCAAACCGAGAGATAGCTGTTTTCAAGAAGCTCCTTTGCGAGCTCGATCCTTATTTTGTTGCGGTATTTAAGGGGCGTGTCACCCGTTACCTCCTTAAATATCCTCGCAAAGTGGAACTTGCTGATAGCGCACATATCGGCGTAATCCGCAAGCTTAAGGTTGGTGTTCGGATATCTTCGCATGTGTTGGATCGCGCGGGCAACGCTTCGCCATTGACCTGAGAGGGAGGTGTCCGTTTCGGCAACCTCGCGCTTTATAAGAGCGAGAACGCGACAGAGGTTAGATATGCAAAGCGATTCGTAATGCGGCTTTTTTTGAAGCGTTTCTTCAAGGATCTCCTCGAATATAGAGGAGAAGAGGGGCTGGGGTGAAAGAGTGTACACGCGTGAGGTTTTCAGCGAGAGATGTTCGGGGAGCGCGTCGCACTTAAAGTGGACGTAATAAAATTCGGCGGTCTTATTCCCCTCGTAAACGTGGTGTTGTGTTTCGCCCGGGGCGTAGAGAATGAACGAGCCGGCGGGCGCAAGGACGGCTGTCTCTCCGATATAAAAGGTTTCGGATTCCTTCGCAACGTAGAAGAGAAGCCAATCCTCTCTTCCGTCGGGGCGGTTTATCTCTCTTTGCGGTTTTGCAAAGATGTGACCCGTGCTGACTATTTTAATTCCCGCAAGAGCCTCGCTTTGCTCTGCGTAGCTGTTGAATATCATAAGCCCTCCGCAATATTTCTAAAGCATTTCGCAATAAAATTAATTGATTTTCCATAATTATAGCATTAAAATATAAATATGTCAATAATTTAAAGGACGGTATAAGTTATGCCGATAAGAGAAAAATCCTTTCGCATCGGAAGCGGGCGCTATCTTCAAGAGGCGGGAATTTTAAATACGCTCGGCAGTGAGGTTTTGCGCTTCGGCCGCTCTCCGCTCATTCTCGGCGGTAAGCGCGCGCTCGAAATCACACGCGAAATTATAGAAAAGAGCGTTGCCGCATCTTGCGAAAAATATAAGATCATAGAATATACGGGAACATGCAACGACGAGTGCGCGAAAAAATACGCAGAGGTCGCGGGGAACGAGGGATTTGACATTATCGTCGGAGTTGGCGGCGGAGTTATGATGGACTTTGCAAAGCTCGTTGCGCATTTTGCATCCCTGCCCGTGATCAACGCACCGACCTCATCCGCTACCTGCGCGGCTTATACTCCGCTCAGCGTAAGATATACGCCCGACGGCCGCACGGTTGGCACGATGCATTATGAAAAAGAAGTGGACGCGGTGATAGCGGATACCGAAATTCTTGCGAATCAGCCCGTCAGGCTTTTACTCTCGGGAGTGTTTGACTCGATCGCAAAATTCGTGGAGATAAAGCAACGCTTCAGCGAGGATGCAAGCGATTATCCGCTCGGTCTTGATTGGGCGTACGTTATGTCGGTGCATTCGTATAAGGAGCTTTTCAAAAAATCCGAGCCCTGCATTGCGGATATGGCGCAGGGAATAGTCAGCAGCACGGTGGAGCAGGTGATATTCACCGCTATTGCCGCAACGGGAGTTATAAGCGGAATTGCTCGCGGATCGAATCAAACGGCGGTCGCACACAAGTTTTACGAGGCGACCCGTTCGCTCTTTTATAACGAGTCAAGAGGATATCTTCACGGTGAGATCGTAGGCGTCGGACTCCTCCTTCAGAATTTCTTCAACGGGGAGTGCGAGGCAAACCGCGAGCTTCTTTCGATAATGAAAAAATACGATATGCCGTATAGTGCCTTTTCGCTTGGGATTCCGAAAACGAAGGAGGCGCTCGAGCTTTATTACGATAAGCTCTGCACCTGCAGCGCGATAACCGAGGGCGGCGAAGACGCCCCCGCAAAGCTCAAAGCGTCACTCGATTACCTCTTTAGCATAGAGTAAACAAAAAACCGATGCCATGGCATCGGTTTTTTCTATATTAATCATCTAAACAAATTCCAATTTGTCGATGAGAATAATATTAACAAGGGTTGGCGCAAAATGATCGCCCGCCTTCAAAATTCGAGTCGTAGAAGACGAATAATAGCGACGAGTAATCAAAGACTATATTTACTGATTGAGTAACTGTTTTTCGTGACGCGCCCGAAGAAAACAATGAGTTTAATGAGCGCGTCTGTAAACGCATACCGCTTGCGGTATATTGCGTCATTCGGCGCATACGCACCGCCGAATGGCAAACTATGTTTGCGAGCCGTCGGAGAACCTTTAGGTTCGAGTCCCGCCGCTTCGACCAAAAAGACCGTTTTTGACGGTCTTTTTCATTGTTTTATACACAAATTTTGATATAATTTGGACCGTCACAGCTTTCTTTCCGTGACGGTCTTGTTGTT